>JAICUM010000405.1 GCA_025935855.1 Pirellulales bacterium
AGGCGGAGAGGTAGCGGCGGGCGAGCTCGTCGCCATCGGCGCCGCGGACGTCGGCGAGGACGAGCACGTGGACAGTCTTCCGCACGTTGTCGAAGACGACCATGTGGTCGAACAGGCCGAAGGCGAGGTCGGGGAGGTTGCGGTCGTCGGGCGGCGCATTGGGAAGGCGTTCGACGTAGCGGACGGTGTCGTAGCCGGCGTAGCCGACGGCGCCGCCGATGAAGGGCGGGAGCTCGCGGAGGTGGGCGACGCGGACGGATTGGATGTGTTGGCGAAGCGTTTCGAGTGGGTTGGGAACTGAGAGTTGTTCTGTGGTCCATTCCCCCTCTTCCTTTGGGAGAGGGTCGGGCTGAGGGCTGGGGCGACTTCCCGCTGCTCCCTCACCCTGCCCTCTCCCAGGGGGAGAGGGTGCGCGGCGGCGAACGGTGACTTCCGTGCCGCGGGCTTCGAGGAGGAGAAACGGGTCGCTGGCGACGAAGCTGTAGCGGCCGACTTTTTCGCCGCCGATGACGCTCTCGAAGAGGGCGGCGGCTTCGCCGCGGTCGAGGCGGGCGAAGGCTTGCACCGGCGACAGCGAGTCGCTGAGCAGCTCGCGATAGACGGGAACGTAGTCGGCGTCCTTCGCCAGGTCGATGAAGCGCTCTAGCGAAGGTTGGTGGGACATGGGGTGGCGGCGGCGTTTATTGTTGTAGGCGAGTTTCTCCGAAACTCGCTTTCGAGTCTCCGCCACGGCGGATCGCTGATCGCAGAGACTCGTCTACAGATGGTGGCAAGCGTCACTTTAGCACCGCGTCCGGTGGGTCACAACGAGCGGGCGTGTGGCGACTGATGTTCTGTCGTGGCAAGGGCTTAGTGCGAGCCGTTCGCCTTGACGGCCTTGCACTCCTGAATACAATCCCCATAGCGTGTCGCAGCATCGAGGAGGCGGTCTTGGCCGCGGGTCTTTTTTTGGACTCCGCAGTCTGCCAACGGGTTCGCTTACTGCTCTTGGCGGACCAGGTCAGCAGGGTTCGTCGGCGGCGCGCGAGTTGAGTGTTGCCATGAAATGCCAAAAGTGTGATCGCCAGGCGACGTTTCACATTACCGACTTGATCGACGGCGAGCCGAGCGAGCTGCATCTCTGCGAGGAGTGCGCGCAAGCGTTCCTCAGCCCGGCGCAGGAACAGGGCCAGGAGATGATGCCCGCGATGGCGGGGCTGCTGGCACAGCATCTGGCTGTGGGCGAAACGGCCGACGAGCTGGCGCGGCTGGATCAGCGGGCTTGCCCGGTATGCGGCATCACGTTTTTGCAATTCCGCAAGCAGGGTCGGCTGGGATGCCCGCACGACTATGTGTTCTTTGAGAAAGAGTTGGAGCCGCTGCTGGTGAGCATTCACGACCAGACGCGGCACGTGGGCAAGGTGCCGAAGCGGTGCCCGCACGGGGCCGACCAGCAGACGCAGCTCATCCGGCTGCGGCGGGAAATGAAGGAAGCCATCTCGGCGGAGGAGTACGAAAAGGCGTCGGAGTTGCGGGATCAGATTCGGACGATCGAGGCGAGCTTTCGGGAGAAGACGGAGTGAGGCTGGATGCTTGATGCTGGATGTTCGATAAGATCGGCAGGCGGCGTCGCGGTTTTGATTTGATCCACCATCGAGTATCCAGAATCTAGCATCCAGCCCATGAATCTTGACGACCTGGCTAGTTCGAGCGGTGAATGGCTGCGGGGGTCCGGCCCGGAGTCAGACATCGTCATTTCCAGTCGCATTCGGCTGGCGCGGAACCTGGCTGACTTTCCGTTCATCTCGCGGGCGACCGACGCCGATCGAGCGGAGATTGAGAGGATTCTGCACGGCCGGATCGATGCGTTGCGCGAGGCCGGCAAGGCCCCGGCGGAGTCGCTGTATTTGAAGGTGAGCGATCTACCGGAGGTGGATCGGCAGTTTCTGGTCGAGCGGCAGCTCATCAGCCGCGAGCATGCCAACAGCGAAGGCGCCCGGGCCGTGGTGATCGATCCGGCGGAACGGTTCAGCGTGATGATCAACGAGGAGGATCATCTGCGGATCCAAGTGATGCAGAGCGGGCTGGCGCTGGCCGAGGCGTGGGAGCAAATTAACAAGCTGGACGACCTGATCGAAGAGCAGGTGACGTATGCCTTCCACGAGCGGCTGGGGTACCTGACGGCGTGTCCGACCAATGTGGGCACGGGCGTGCGCGTGAGCGTGATGCTGCACTTGCCGGCGCTGGCGATCACGCGGCAGATTGAGAAGGTGTTTAAGAGCCTGCACAAAATCAACCTCGCGGTGCGCGGGTTGTATGGCGAGGGTTCGCAGGCCACCGGCGACTTTTACCAGATCAGCAACCAGGTGACGCTCGGGCAAACCGAGGAAGAGTTGGCCAAGAAAGTGGCTGACGTCGTGCCGGTGCTGATCGATTACGAGCGGCAGGCGCGCGAGTTTTTGATTCGCGAGAGCCAGGAGACGCTGCACGATCGCGTGAGCCGGGCGTTCGGCATCTTGCGGACCGCGCAGACGATCACCAGCGAAGAGACGATGTCGCTGCTCTCGAGCGTGCGGATGGGGATCAACCTGGGGCTGATCGGCGAGTTGCAGATTCCGACAGTGAACAAGCTGCTGATTCACACGCAGCCGGCGCATTTGCAGAAGCTCTCCGGCATGGAGCTGGATTCATCCGACCGCAATATTGAGCGGGCCAGCTACCTGCGCCGCCATTTGAACGGCGACAATAAGGGGAGCGCGGCGAATAACTAGCTGCCACCGTCGATCCGCCCGCTTGGTGCCACTATGGCGCGATTTTGGAAGCGATGGCATTTGCGATTTTCATTACGCGCGGTGGGCTTGTTGATGACCGCCGTTGCCGTCGCCTTGGGCGCCTGGTCGGCGACCGCTCGCCGGCAGCGGCTGGCGGTCGAGAAGTTGCAATCCCTTAATGCGTCCGTGCGCTACAGCAAGTGGCCGGAGGACTTGCACGTTCCACTTTGGTTGCGGGACTGGATGGGGAATGACTATTTTCTCACGGCTGAAGAAGTGGCGCTATCCGATCTTGAGAATGGCGGAAAGAGCGTGCCGCTTCCGCCGGAGCAGCTTGATATGGCGGTTCAAGCGATGCGACAACTGCCCCACGTTCGGGCAATCACCTTTAATAACACACGGCTGCCTGAAGAGGAGCTCGTGCGTTTGACGCCGCTGTCCGAGCAGATTGAGTCGATTTACATCAATGATCCGTGGGAACATATGACGGGGACGGGACTCCGCCACCTGGCTGGATGGCCGCGGCTGAAAGACCTCGACCTTTACACAGGAGTCGTAGGACGAAAATCGCTTGAATACCTTAAGGAGCTGCCGGCACTGGAGAAACTGTGCATCACAGGCGAACTTGATGAAGCGGCATTCGAAGAGATCGCAAAGTGCGAACGGTTGAAAAATCTCATGCTCACGGCGTGTTCATTTGACGGGAAGTCGCTTGAAAAACTACGGTCTGCAAAAAGCCTTATTGTTCTTAATCTGCATAATATGACGCGGAAAACGTTTGGAGTTACTTGGACGACAGATCATGCAACCCGAATAACCACTGAGTCGCCGCCGACGCACTACTACTTTCGAACCGCCGGCACCTTGGAAAACTGGGAGGACCAGCGGCATCGGGACCCTAACTACCGTGACTGGCTGGATCACATCCTGCCCGGCGTTGAAATCTATCAAGGGAGCAACGGCAATTAACGATGCTTATCTGCACATCCGTGCGAAACAGCTTGCGTAGCAGCTACCCAGCCTTTGCCGACATGGCTTTTTTCAACGCCATCGCTTGAGCACGGTCGTCGATATAGTCCGCCTCCCAGAAGAGGATTCGCTTCGCGCCCAGCGACTTGGCTTCATTGAACTGACCGTTGAATTCATCCACTGTTTGCGGAACCCAGGCGTAGTACCAGAGGTCCGTTTTGCCCGCGGTTTCTTCCGCGAGGGCTCGGTACGCGTTCGCAGCCGAACCGCCGGAGCGGTAATAGCCGGCGGCGATGGCCGAGTCCATCAGGCATTCGATGGCCCAGACGCCGACATCTAAGAGCAAGCCGCGGAGGTTGCCGTCGATCGGGTCTTGCAAGCCGCGGTAGTGCCAGGGGTGGCCGACCATGATGGCGATGGGAACGCCCGCCTTTTTGTTCTTCACGAGCTTGTGCAGCTCGCGCATGAAGACGGTTTGCGGTTGGGCGCGCACGCGCACCCAGCGATCGTCGTTGTTTGGCATGTCGTGCGGGTCGAGCTTGTACTGCTTCTTGAAGGCATCGATGTTTGGCT
This sequence comes from Pirellulales bacterium, assembly GCA_025935855.1. Lineage (GTDB taxonomy): Bacteria > Planctomycetota > Planctomycetia > Pirellulales > Lacipirellulaceae > Lacipirellula. The sequence goes on from JAICUM010000405.1 coordinate 4,293, forward strand.
GCTCGTAGCCGCTGTTAGCGACGCCGTCGGGTTCCGTCTGCGGGTTGTCGCGCACGTCGCCGGTGCGAATCCAGTCGAGAAACAGCCCGTCGATGTCGTACGCCAGCAGCTCCTTGATGAGGCCCAGCTTGTAGGCTCGCACTTCAGGAAAGGCAAAGCTGAGCTGCGAACGGTACGGCTGGCCGTCCCGGCGGACCCAGCGAAACTCGGGGTGGGCCTTCGAGAATTCGCTCCTCCAGCCCCAGCCGTGGTCGTCTTCGTTGATGGACGCCCAGGCGTGGATTCTCAGCCCGATCTTGTGCCCGTAATCGATCGCCGCGGCGAGAGAGTCGAAGCTCGCATAGTCCATCGCCGATTGCCGGG
>JAICUM010000714.1 GCA_025935855.1 Pirellulales bacterium
CGACTGGGCCGCCCAACCGGACGAGTCGCTGACTCACCCCTTGGAAACAGCGCTGCCCGAGCGGCGGTCCTCGCCGCGCCCCGGTCCGGTCACCGAGTTCTTCGATGAACAACTGAAAACACCGCGCGGCGAGCTCTCCAAGTCGATGCTCCTCGACTGGGATCCGCCCGCCGACGCCGAACTACGTTGTCTTCCGCCGCTGCAGATTCGTTCGAGCGATTTTGCCGCGCAGCCAACCGTGGTGATCGGCATCGGCGAAACGGCCAGCGTCGTGTTGCGCCAATTGCGGCAACGGCTGAACCGCGAGTTCGGCGACGAGCCGCTCGCCGCCGTGCAATTCCTACTCCTCGATAGCGACCCAAAAACGATTGCTCGAGCGATGCAAGGCGATGAACGTTCGGCGCTGAAGCCCGCCGAAACCCTCGCCCTTCCCCTCCGCCGACCGCAGGAATACCGAGAAAACTCCGGCAAGCTGCTGCGCTGGCTCAGCAGACGCTGGCTCTACAACATCCCCAAGTCGCTGCAAACCGAAGGCCTGCGGCCGCTGGGCCGGCTAGCCTTTGCCGATCACGCCCGCCAGGCCGTGCAGCGAATCCGCATGGCCTTGGCTCAAGCGACCGACGCCGAATCGGTGCTCAGCTCAAGCGAGCAGGCATCCCTCGAATTTCGCACCGGCGCCCTCCGGGTCTATCTTGTCACGTCGATTTCCGGCGGCTCGGGCAGCGGCATGTCGCTCGACGTCGCCTACGCGGTCCGCATCGCACTGCAAAAGGCAGGTCTCGATGACGCCCACGTCGTCGGCATCCTCACCCATTCCAGCGGCCATGACCCGCGCAAATGCGACCTGGCCCGCGTGAACGCCTACGCCTGGCTGACCGAGTACAACCATTTCAATCGTCCGGGCGGTCAGTTTTGCGGCGACGAGTGTTGCGGCCTGCCGCCGTGCGAGCCGAATCAGCCGGCTTTCGATGCCGCCTACCTGCTCGACCTCGGCGCCGAACATGCCGAAGGCGATTGGGAAACCGCGACGCAGTCCATCGCCGAATACATCTATCTCGATGCGTTCACGCCGGCGCAAGCCTTCTTCGATGCCTGCCGCGAACAATCGCCGGCGGGTTTCCAGGGCACGGCGCCGTTGCGAACCTTCCATCTTGAGAAAGTCGCCGCAACAACCGACACGTCGATCGAAAGCGCCGCCGCGGCCTTAAGCCGCCAGGTGGCACTCCGTTGGGTCAGCGGCGGCGAACCCGAGGCAGCGAACCCGTCGTCAACCGGCAACGACTCCTTGAGCGACACGAACCAACTGGTCCACGGGGCCGCTCAGCTTGTCAGCCGCTCGCAGCTCAAGCTCGAAGGCATGGCCTCGAACGCGCGTGCCCTCATCGAAAGCCAATACGGCGGAGACCAGCAGGCGTTTATCGAAAACCTGATCCAGCTCGCCCGCCAAGACGGCAGCGCCGCCGGCCCTGCCGAGATGGTCCGCATCGTCGATTGCCTGTTCGCCGCTGAAGGCCAGCAGGCCCAGGGCGTCTTCGTGCTGCAGCGTCCGTTGGAGGCCATCGTCAGCCCGCTCAACTTGAAGCTCGCCGGCGATCTGGCCCGGTGGGTGCTCCAGAAACTCGACGACCGGCAATCGCGGCTGAGCGGCGCTCAGCGCGCCGCCAACTGGATCATCGATCACTTGAACCGTGTCGTTGCCGATGCCACCCGGCTTACGTCGGCGATGCAAAAGCAAATCGCCGCGACCGCCGAAGAACTGCGCACCGGCGGCGGTAAGGAAGAAAACTGGGAGCGCGCCGTCGGCTATTTCCGCATGCGCACCGACGAGCACGCGGTGCTCGCCTCGGCGATCATCGCCCGGCGGCTCTTGGCGCAAATGAAATCCGTCGTCGATACCATCACCGAGTTCGGCCGGCATTTGAAAAACGTCGCCACCCATCTCGCTCAGCCATCGGCGCCGATTTCCGCCAATGATCCGCTGGCTAAGGCCGTCGCCGAATCTTTTGCCGCTCTCATTGACGCCGTTGATCAGCAGCTTCAAGACAAATTCATTTCGCCCAATGGCGGCTTGTTCCAAACGATCATGGGCAATTCACGCTTGCGAGCGCAAATGTTGCAAGAGCTCA
>JAICUM010000563.1 GCA_025935855.1 Pirellulales bacterium
ACCTCGATGAACTGCCGGCGCAGCGGCACGGCGAAGAACACGCCCAAGAACGACACGGCGAGCGCCCACAGGACCAGCGTCGGCCAGGTGATCTGCTGGTCGAGCAATTGCATCGCGGGGATGACGCTCAAGAGCCCGGCGGCGCCGGCCATGCTCCCGGCTGCGGCGCCGGCGGTTTGAGCGATGTTCGTTTCCAGCACTGACAAGCGGCGGCCCACCCCAGCGGCTGTCGCATAACTCAGCACCGCGGCGATGATCGACGCGCCAAACGACCATCCAATTTTCAGGCCGACATAAATGTTCGCGCAGCCGACGACGGCGCCGGTGAGCGCGCCCAGCAGCACCGCCCGCGGCGTAAACTGCGGCTCGCCGGGCGCCGGCGTGTATTGCCGTTCGACAGCTTGTTCCGGTACGTCCTGCTCCATCACTTTCCCAGCGAGGAGCAACCGACGAGGCGGCTCAGTTCGCTCGTGGCGTCGTCGAGAACCGTATTGCCGCCGTTGACGGAGATGGTTTGCCCGGTGATGAATCCTGCTTCATCGCTCGCCAGGAACACAACCGCCGGAGCCACGTCGGACGGCACGCCCATTCGGCCTGCCGGCACGCTCTGTCGATAGTTTTCGACCTGCTCGGCCGGATAGCTGGCGTGTCGTTCAACGGGGATCCAACCCGGCGCGATCATATTCACCGTGATGCCGGCGGGGGCCAGCTCGCGGGCCGTGCTCAGTGCGAGGCCTGTCTGCCCGCCCTTGGCGGCGACGTAGGCGCTGAATGGCGCCGACGCGCGGGCGAACACTTCGCTGGTAATGTGAATGACGCGGCCCCATTGCTGCCGCTTCATCTGCGGCAAGCATTCTTTCATGAGCAGCACGGGGCTCTTCAGGAAGAAGTCGAGCATCCGCTGGAAGAACTGCCAGTCGTAATCCTCGAACGGTAGCTCGGGCTGGCTGCAGGTTGCGTTGATGACGAGGATGTCGATTTCGCCGAGCTTAGCGGATACTTCGGCGCACATCCGGCGAACGTCAGCCGGATCGGTGACGTCGGCCTGCACGAGACAGGCGTCGGACGTAACGGCTTCGAGCTCCGCGAACGCGGCTTTGGCCAGCGAGGCGTCGTTGGCGTAGTTCATGGCCGTCTTGGCACCGGCGCGGGCGAGCGACAGGGCCATCTCCTTGCCGAGGCCGCGCGTGCTGCCGGTCACCAAGGCCACTCGGCCGTCGAGTCGAAACGGTTGGCCGGTAATCATTGAATTCCTGAAGGTGGTGACGAGAAGGCGTGTGATGTCCCGTGAAGAAATCAGGCCATGACTTCGTGAATCGGCTCCACGGATTCGACGCCGACCAGGCGCTGGTCCAATCCGCGGTAAAAGTAACTGAGTGCATTTGGGTCGAGGCCCATCTGGGCGAGCACCGTGGCGTGCAGCCGCTTGACGTGCATCGGCTGTTCGACGGCCTGGGCGCCGAGCTCGTCGGTGGCCCCGGCGCTGACGCCCCCTTTCACGCCGCCGCCGGCCAACCACATCGTGAAGCCGTAGGCGTTGTGATCGCGGCCGGTGCCGGAACCGTACTCGGCCGTGGGCTGGCGGCCGAATTCCCCGCCCCACACGACAAGCGTTTCTTCGAGCAGGCCGCGCTGTTTGAGATCTTTCAGCAAGGCCGCGATGGGCTGATCCGTGGCGCCGGCGTGCTTGGAATGGTTGGCGACCAGGTCGCCGTGGGCGTCCCAATTGTCGTCGTTGTGGGCGCCGCCTGAGTAGACCTGCACGAAGCGCACGCCGCGCTCGACCAGCCGCCGCGCGAGCAGGCAACGCGTGCCGAAGTCACGCGTCTTATCCTGGTCGAGGCCGTAAAGCTTTTTGGTCGCGTCGGTTTCCTGCGAGAGATCGACCGCTTCCGGAGCGTGCTGCTGCATGCGGAAGGCAAGCTCGTAGGTCGAGATGCGCGATTGAAGCTCATGCCGATCGGGCCGCTGAAGATGGTGCAGCTCGTTGAGCCGGCCGAGCGAATCCAGCAAGTCCCGCTGCATGGGCCGCGTCATGCCGTCCGGCAGCGACAGGTCGTTGATCGGTGAACCCTCCGGTCGGAACACCGTGCCGGCATACGTGGCGGGCATGTACCCGCTGGACCAGTTCTTGGCGCCGCTGATCGGGCCGCCGCGCTTGTCGAGCATCACCACGAAGCCCGGCATGTCCTCGTTCACCGAGCCGAGGCCGTAATTCACCCACGAACCCAAGGCTGGACTGCCGCTTTGCAGCTTGCCGGAGTTCATCATGAGCATCGCCGAGCCGTGGATCGGCGATTCGGCGGTCATCGAGTGCAGAAACGCGATGTCATCCACGCACTCCGCCAGATGCGGGAACAGGTCGCTGATCCACTTGCCGCACTGGCCATATTGATGGAACTTCCAGCGCGGCTCGACGATGCGGCCTTCGTTTTTGTGGCCGCCGCGGCCGAACGTCTTCACCGCGACTGTCTTGCCATCCATGCCGACCATGCGCGGCTTGTAATCGAACGTGTCGATGTGGCTCGGCCCGCCGTACATGAACAAGAAGATGACGCTCTTGGCCTTGGCTCGACCTGGGGCCGGGCGCGGGGTGAGCGGATTGGCCGCCGACGCGCCGAGCACGCCGTCCGCCGAAAGCAACGACGCCAACGCCGCGGCGCCGAAGCCGCAACCGGTTTCCCAGAGAAACTCCCGGCGAGTGCGGCCGCAGAAATTGCGTGGGTGAGTGTTCATGGCGGCGTGCCCTGTTTACTAACGACTAATCAAGGTACATGAATTCGTTCAGGTTGAGCACCGCGAGGCACCACAACCGCAGGAGCTCCCGCGGCGATTGGCAGTGCTCTTCGCTCAGTTTTTTCACCAAGGCCAATCCCTCGTCGATCTCGCGGTCGGTCGGCCCACGATTGAGGGCGATTTCAATGGCACGCGACACCTGCGTCTTAGGATTCGTTCCGGCTTCAGCAGTTACTCGGTCAGCCAGGTAGCCGGCCTGCTCGTTGGCGAACGCGCCGTTGAGCATGGTGAGCGCCTGCCCCGGCTGCGTGGTGACGAAGCGCGCCTCGCAGCTACTATCCACATCCGGAAAGTCGAACGCCGTCAATTGCGGCGTGAGCAGCGAACGTTTGACATAGATGTAGAGCGATCGGCGCGACTGCTCCTCGGGGCTGGACTCGCCCCAGCCGTCGCCGGGGCGCGACTGCGTGGCGAGCACTTCCTTCGAGAGCG
>JAICUM010000298.1 GCA_025935855.1 Pirellulales bacterium
CTGCTTGTGGCGATGGTGGTGGCGGCGCTGTTTTGTTTGTGGCGGGATCAGCCGCGGAGGTTGGCGGATCGGTTTGTGGCGGCGGTAGAGGCGAAACAATTCGCGGAAGCGGACGGGCTAATCGTTGAAGCCGATCGACCAATCATCGAGCCGTTTCTCAAACGGGACGATCGCAATCGACTGACGGCAACAAGGCTTCCCCAGACGGCGATCGATTGGCTTGCCGGTCGATGTTTCCTGGAACTGCATGGCGAGGACTTCAGCGGATTGGGAGCGCGGGTTAGCGAGAACTTTGTCGCCTCGCGGCATGGGATTGCAAAGGATAGGGTTGGCATCTCGGTGGAGCGTGCGCGGGCAGCCCTCCGCACCCTGCAAGATCCAACGCCGGCGCCGAGTGATCCCATTTTAAAGCAGCATCTTCAGATCAAGTAAGCATGCGGATTCTTGGCGTTGACCCTGGACTGAACACGACCGGCTATGGCGTGATTGATTTTGCGGGGCGGCAGGTGCGGTTGGTGGAGGCGGGGGTAGTGCGCGGGCGGGCGAAGGGGTCGCTGCCGGGGCGGGTGCGGGAGATTTATGAGGGGGTGGCGGAGGTGATTGCGACGCTCAAGCCGGAGGCGCTGGCGCTGGAGAAGCTGTATTCGCACTACGATCGGCGGACGACGGCGATTTTGATGGGGCATGCTCGTGGGGTGATTGTGCTCGCCGGCGCGCAGGCAGGGATTGGTGTGCACGATTATGCTTCGACGCAGGTGAAGAAGACGCTCACCGGGAACGGGCGGGCGCCGAAGGGGCAAATGCAGTTGGCGGTGCAGCGAGAGCTGCGGTTGGCCACGCTGCCGGAGCCGGCGGATGTGGCGGATGCGCTGGCGATTGCGCTTTGTCATGCGTGGACGGCGGGGCGGGAGCGGCGAGTGGTGGGGTCATAAGGCATAGACGGAGGAGGAAAACGCGCTCCGGGTGCGGCGGACCTTCGGGTCGCGGCTAAACGGGAGCCGCGGCTGAGAGATGATCACGAAGATTACTGGGGTGCCGTTGGGAGTGGCGGGGGATGTGCTGACGCTTGCGGTGGGGGCGTTTGAGTACGAGGTGCTCATTCCGGAGTTCACGCGGCGGCAGTTGCAGGGGCAGATCGGCCGCGAGACGAGTTTGCACACCATCGAATATTTGGAAGGGAACCAGATGTCGAGCCGCATGACGCCGCGGCTGGTGGGGTTCCTCAATCCCGTTGAGCGGGAGTTCTTCGAGCTGTTCTGCCAGGTGGACGGCGTCGGGGTGAAGAAGGCGCTGCGGGCGATGGTCCGGCCGGTGCAAGAAGTGGCCGGGCTGATCGAAGAACAGGATGCGAAGGGGCTCGCCGCGCTGCCGGGGATTGGGCCGGCGACGGCGGAGCGGGTGATCGCCAAGCTGCGGCGGAAGGTGCCGCGGTTCGCGCTGCTCGTGGGACACGACTTGCCGAGCGAAGTGGCGACCGAGCGGGACGTGCTGAGCGAGAGCTTCGACGCGCTGCGCTCGCTGGGGCATAGCGAGAGCGATGCGCGGCGGCTGTTGGACGAGGCCCTGGCTCGCAAGAAGAAGTACAAGGACGTCGATGAGCTATTGCGGGCGGTTTATGAGCAGAGGGGAAGTCGCCAGGGGACAGGGGACAGGGGACAGTAAATGCGGCTTGCCTGCCACCGTTTTCTTTCCTGGCCACTGACTCCTGGCCACTGGCCCCTGCCCGGCGTAACGAAAATTCGACGATTTCGCTTGGGCAACTAGAATGGCAATGGCGACGTATTATTTAAGTGCGGGCGGCCGCCGGGTGTGGCGCGTCGTGCGGCTTATCGCAATTGCCTATTTGCTTGTGGTCCTCATGCTGAGTCGATTCGAACGTCGGTTGGTGTACCCTGCCCCGCGGCAAACGGCCGAGGAGTGGGACGCCTTTGATTTGCCGCATGAGGACGTCTATTTCGCGGCGGAGGACGGCACGAAGCTGCACGGCTGGTATGTGCCGCGTGAGAATCCCAAGGCGGTGGTGCTGTTCTGCCATGGGAACGGCGAGCACGTGGCCCGTCTGGCGCCGATGCTGCGGCTGCTGCACGACAAGGCGGAGGTGAGCGTCTTTGCCTGGGACTACCGCGGCTATGGCCGGAGCGAGGGGAAGCCGTTTGAGACGAACGTGCTGACCGACGCCCGGCAGGCGCAGCTCTGGCTGGCGAAACGGGTGGGCGTTCGGCCTGAGGACGTGGTGGTGTATGGGCGGTCGCTGGGCGGAGCCGTGGCGGTCGGCCTGGCGGCAGAACATCCGGTGCGAGGGATGGTGCTGGAGCGGACGTTCTCGGAGCTGGTCGAGACGGCGGCGTACCATTTTCCGTGGCTGCCGGTGCGGTGGATGATGAAGAACAAGTACCCGTCGATCGAGCGGATCACGACGTATCACGGGCCGCTCTTGATGAGCCACGGCACCGAGGACGAGGTGGTGCCATTCGAGATGGGCAAGAAGCTGTTCGAGGCGGCGACGACCAAGAGCAAGCGGTTTTTCGTCGTGCAGGGCGGGAGCCACAATTCGCCGCAGCCGGATGATTACTATGCGGCGCTGGGGGAGTTTTTGGATTCGCTGCCGAAGGCGGGCGCGGCGGAGCGAGTGACCTCGCACGTGAATGGGAACGGCGTCTATGGGACTACATCTGAAGCGTTTGGTCCCCAGCATTGAGCAGGATTATGCATCTACATGCCTGCACCCTATTGACGCCCAAATGCTTAGGATAATCGCCCCGGCATTTATGCCGGGGTCGTCGAGGCGATTCACTCCTTCGGCCGAGCGATTGGCTCCGTGTTCCAGCGGAGCGTCGCCGAGGCCGAAACCATCCGCGGCTCAATGCGGCCTCGGCCAACCGCCGATTGTCGGCTTCGCTTGGCGCTCGGCCGCCGGCGCTTGCGCGTTCGGTTACCCCGGCATGAATGCCGGGGCTATTACCGGCATTCGCCTCACACCGTCGGCCATGATCTGCGATAGCAGATACATAATCCTATGAAATACTGGGCTAATATCGCGCGTCCCTCCGGGACGAATCCATGCGGCTGATTGGCCCTTGCGTAGTGAAACTTGGTATAGTGCCGGGGATGGGGAGGGAACCGATTATCTCGTCGCAGGATATTTCGCCGGAGAGCGAACCTGCCGCCCGCTACGCACCGCTGGCCCGCGAGGACGACATGGCGCTGCGGCCGCAGCGTATGGAGGATATGGTCGGGCAGCGCGCGGTGTATGAGCGGCTGTCGATCGCGGTGGAGGCGGCGCGGATTCGGCAGGAGCCGCTGGGGCATATTCTTCTGGACGGTCCGCCCGGGCTGGGGAAGACGACATTCGCCACCTGCATTCCGCGGGCGCTGAACGTGCCTTTGCAGATTGCCAGCGGGGCGGCGCTGGCGGCGCCGAAGGATTTGCTGCCTTATCTCACCAACGCCGAGGAAGGCTCGGTGCTGTTCATCGACGAAATCCATCGGCTGCCCAAGGCGGTCGAGGAGTTCATGTACCCGGCGATGGAGGACTTTCGGGTCGACATCACGCTGGGCGAAGGGGTGAGCGCGCGGACGGTGAACATGGCGCTGCGGCCCTTCACGATGATCGGGGCGACGACGCGGAGCGGGCTGCTCTCGGCGCCGTTGCGGGACCGGTTCCACATGCGCGAGCATCTGGATTTTTACTCGCTGGAGGAGCTGCGCGAGATCATTCGGCGGAACGCCAAAAAGCTGCGCGTGCCGCTGGATGACGATGCGGCGATGAAGATCGCGGTGTGCAGTCGCGGGACGCCGCGGATTGCCAACAATCGTCTGCGATGGGTGCGTGACTATGCGACCACGAAGGCCGGCGGGCACGTGACGTTGGCGGTGGCCGAGGCGGCGCTGGGGATGCTCGGCGTTGATCCCGCGGGGCTCGACGGGCAGGACCGGAAGTATTTGGAGACGATTCTGCGGGTATTTCACGGCGGGCCGGTGGGCGTCGAGGCGGTGGCTCACACGATGAACACGGCCATCGACACGCTCACCGACGAAGTGGAGCCGTTTTTGCTGCGGTCGGAGTTTGTGGTGCGGACGCCGCGGGGGCGGAAGCTGACGGCGAAGGGGTATGAGCACCTGGGAGCGACGCCGGAGGGACGGGCTCGCGGTGGGGACGGGTTGCCGTTGTTTGGGGAGTGATTAGTGAAGGCGTCCGTGTACCTGCTTCCACTGGCAAAATGCCAGTGGCACCCCGATTTACTGCTCCCTAATTCATGAAAGCCGTCGTTCTGGTGAATGAGCGCTCGGGGGCATGCGCTGGGGAGGGGCGTGATCGCGCTTGCGCGACGATTGCGAGCGCGATGGCGTCGATTGGAGTCAACGCGGAGGTGCGGTGCTTCAACCCTGACGAAGTGACCAAGGAAGTCCGCGCGGCGGCGGGTGAAGGCGACGTGGTTGTGGCTGCTGGTGGCGACGGTACGGTGAGCGGCGTGGCGGGCGTGTTAGCGGGCGGCGACACGCCGCTGGGGGTATTGCCGATGGGGACGCTCAATCATTTCGCCAAAGATTTGCGAATTCCGATGGACCTCGGGGGGGCCGCAAAGATTATTGCCGGCGGGCATGTGGCTAGGGTGGACGTGGGGCGGGTCAATGGCCGAGTGTTCGTGAACAATTCGTCGCTGGGCGTGTATTCGGAAGCGCTCTTGGAGCGCGATGCGGCACGCCGCCGTCAAGGCGTTGGCAAGTGGCAGGCGATGGCGGTGGCGGCACTGAAGACTTTTTGGCGGGCGCCGATGGTGCATGTGCGTTTGGAGGCGAACGGCGATTCGCGGGAGTTGAAGACGCCGCTGGTGTTTGTGGGGAACAATCGGTATCGGCTGGATTTGCTGCGCATCGGCGGGCGCGATCGCTTGGATGAGGGCGTGCTGGCGTTGTATGTGGCGACGACTTCGACGCGGTGGGGCATGCTGAAGCTGATGGCGCGAGCGATGGTCGGTCGGCTGGAGCAGTCTCGCGACTTTGAAACGCTGGTTAGTAGAGAGGTGACCATTTCACGGCGGAAGGAGACGCTGGTGGCGGCGGATGGGGAGTTGGAGCGGATGGAGCCGCCGCTGAAGTATGAGAGTTGGCCGGGGGCGCTGAAGGTGATTGTGCCGGAGCAATAGTTCTCTGAATAGCCGGCGGGCGCTAGCCCCCGGTTGGCGAGCAGAAACCGGGGGCCAGCGCCCCGCGGCTGATTATGCGGCGGATCGTCCATATCTCCGACTTGCACTTTGGGCCCGAGGTTCCGGAGGTTGTTGAGGGGCTGGTTGCGGATATTGAGCGGCAGTCGGCTGACCTGTTGATCGTGAGCGGGGATTTGACGCAGCGGGCGCGGCGGGGGCAGTATCGGAAGGCGCGGGCGTTTTTGGATCGCGTCGCACTGCCGCGGATTGTTGTGCCGGGGAACCATGACATACCGCTGTTCAATGTGGCGGCGCGGTTTCTTTTGCCGCTGATGAATTATCGACGTTACATCACGGCGGAGCTTTGCCCGCGGTACGCGGACGGCGAGATTGCCGTCGCGGGGGTGAACACGGCGCGATCGAACACGTGGATCGAGGGGCGCATCTCGCCGGAGCAACTCGCCGCACTACACGAGTTTTTTGAGAAGCAGCCGGCGAGTGCCACGAAGATTCTGGTGGCCCACCATCCGTTCATTCCGCCAATCATCGATACGACGGCGGAGCTGGTCGGCGGGGTGCTCGCGGCGCTCAAAACGCTGGAGGCGTGTGGCTGCCATCTGATTCTGGCCGGGCACTTGCACCTGGCCTATTCAGGCGATGTGCGACCGTATCACGTGGAGATCGAGCGATCGATTCTTGTGGTACAGGCCGGAACGGCGGTATCGCACCGGCGGCGCGGGGAGCCGAATGCGTATAACGTGCTGACGCTGGATGGACCGCGCTTATGGCTGGAGGTGCGTTCGTGGAATGGACGGGAGTTTGAGGGGACGCTGCGGACGGAGTATGACTATGAGGCGGACGGCTGGATGCGACGGGAATGACGCCTCGAACGCGGGTTTTTTTCAATTCGAAAGGTAGGACATGGCACTTGAAGCGATCTTAAATCTGCCCGGAGCTTATCGCGTTGTACTGGAAGAA
>JAICUM010000668.1 GCA_025935855.1 Pirellulales bacterium
CAGTAGCCCGTGCCGCCGGCGGTGGTGAGCTGGCCGATGAGGTACAGCACGAGGTCCTTCGCGGTGACGCCGTGGCCGAGCAGACCATCCACGCGCAGCTCCAGGGTCTTGGGCTTTGATTGGAGCAATGTCTGCGTGGCCAGCACGTGCTCCACTTCGCTCGTGCCGATGCCGAAGGCCAGCGCTCCGAAGGCGCCGTGGGTTGAAGTGTGGCTGTCGCCGCAGACGATCGTCATCCCCGGCTGCGTGTAGCCCAGCTCCGGTCCGATGACGTGTACGATGCCTTGCCGCTCATCGTTCAGGTCGTAGTAGGTGACGCCGAACTCGCGGCAATTATTGCGCAGGGTGTCGATCTGCTGCTTGGAAATCGGATCGACGATCGGCAAGGCGCGATCGGTAGTCGGCACGTTGTGATCGGCCGTGGCGATCGTCCGCTCCGGCCGCCGCACCTTTCGCCCGGAAAGCCGCAGGCCTTCAAACGCCTGGGGGCTGGTTACCTCGTGTACGAGGTGCAGGTCGATGTACAGAATCGTCTGGCGGCCTTCTTCGGCGAGAACGACGTGCTCGTCCCAGATCTTTTCAAACAACGTGCGCGGTTGCGGCGAGCTCATGCGAAAAACCTTTTCACTTAACTGACTTACGCTTCGGCCGCGTCGTGTGGCCGAACTAGTTATTTTAGCCCGGATGGCAAGAGGCGGTAGGCGGGGGATTGGTGCGTAGCGGCGGCTTTTAGCCCCCGTGCCAAAGAATGCGCCCCGGATGTGAGTTTTATTACACGGCGGCTAAAAGCCGCCGCTACGGGCAGACTCAGACGGCGGCTAGCTCGATGGCCTCGGCGGCCAGCGCTTTTCGCTTCGGGCAGCCGAAGTTGTTCCACCAATCGGCCGCCAGCCGGGCGTTCCATTGGCTGTCGAGCGGCGCCTGATCGAGCGCGTCGCGAAGCTCGGTGACTGACTGGAACCGATCCTCGGGCCGCTTTTCCAGCGACCGCAGAATGATCTCTTCCAGCTCGGCCGGAATCTCGCCGTTCAGATAGCGCGGCGGCTCCGGATCTTCGCTCGCGTGGGCGATCATCACCTTCAGCGGGTTTTCGTAAGCGAACGGCGGCTTGCCGGTGGCCATGAAGTACATCACGGCGCCGAGCGAGTATACGTCGCTGCGGGCGTCCACCTCTTCGCTGCTGGCCTGCTCGGGCGACATGAACAGCGGCGAGCCGGTGATCGAGCCTTCCTGCGTGAGGCCGGCGTCCTTGGCGGCATCCGTCAGCGGCTTGGCCAGGCCGAAGTCGAGCAGCTTCGCCACATCGAACACGCCGCCGCGGTACGCGCAGTAAATGTTCGCCGGCTTGATGTCGCGATGAATCAGTCCGTGGCCGTGGGCTTCGGCCAGCGCGTCGCACACTTGCCGCATGAGATAAACGATTCGCGACGCCGGCAGCGGCCCGTATTCCTTGACGAGCTCGCCCAGGTTGTGCCCGGGCAAGAACTCCATCACATAGTAAAAGGTGCCGTCGGCAGTGCGGCCGTAGTCGTAAATATCCACGCTGTTCCAGTGCGAAAGTTTGGCGGTGGCCCGCACTTCGCGTTCAAACCGTGCGAGCACCTGGGGGTCGCCGGCCTTTTCGGGCCGGATGACCTTCACCGCGCACGGACGCTTCATCATCTGATGCTCGGCCAGCCACACTTCGCCCATGCCGCCGGAACCGATGAGCCGCTTGAGCCGATACTGGCCAAGCTGCTTGGCGACGAAGGCTTCGCGCCGAAGGGCGCCGATCGTGTGGACGCCGACGATTCCGACCATGGCGGCGAGCGTCATTTTGAGCATTTGCTCGGTGAGCGCGCCGCGGAAGTGGCCGTCAACCAGCGACGCGAAGCCCTGGTCGACGCCGTAGGCAAACGCGTTAAGCAACATCGGCGCCAGCGCGAATAGTCCAATGACCACCGCGGCGCGCCGCCAGGTGTTTGGAATAAACAGCGCGTAGCAGAAGATCAGCACCATCCAGCCGCTGGTGATCGGGTGGATGTGGGCGTACAGCGGCATGTTGGCCGTGCGAATCAGCCGCTCGTAATCCAAGAGTAGAAAGTATACGGCCGGGGCGCCGAAAACGGATGCTTCGATGAACCGCAATTTCGCGAGCGACAGATTGCAGTGCCCGCAGAGCTTTAACGCAAACCATCCGAGCAGGAGCGTGACGCCGACGTGCCAGGACATGAGCTCGCCGGTGATCATGAGCTCGCCCTGGACGCCGCTCATGATGAGGAGCCACACGAGAAACGCGGTGAAGCCGCCGAACAACAGGACGGCGACGATCCGCAGCCGCTTGCGCAGCAAGCACCGCGTCTCCTCGGACATGTGGGGCGTGCTGCCCTCGACCAGGGCCACGCGGCGGCGGGCGGAATCGTGCAGCTTCGTGGAGCTGGAACTGTCGCCCAGCA
>JAICUM010000457.1 GCA_025935855.1 Pirellulales bacterium
CGGCCTGTGGCTCGTGTACGACTTCCTCGACGAGTCGCACCGCATCAGCCAGGACATCGACACATCCACCGGCAGCTTCTGGCACGGCGTCATGCACCGCCGCGAAGGCGACTTCTCGAACGCGAAGTACTGGTTTCGCCGCGTCGGTCCGCACGAAGTGCTCGCCCAGCTTGGTCCGCAAGTCGGTGAATTAGTTCAAACCGACGCCGAGGCGCCCCTCGCGAATCGCATCGCCTCGAGCGGTCGGTTCGACGCGTCCGCCATGGTGGACGCCTGCCAGGCCGCACTCCGCTCCGGCAGCGATGCGGAGCAGTTCTGCCGCCGCCTCCAGCAGGCCGAATGGGAGTTGCTGTTCGACTTCTCTTATCAAATGGCGATCGGCCGCTGACCTAACCGGGTCGGGAACCCTTCCGCTCCCATTGGGACGTTACAGGTGTCTTTCGATCTTGAAATTAGGCCAGGCGGAAGTGTATACTAGTTCACTATAAAGTTAGCCGAATCAGTCAGTAGATGACAGGGGTTGCAGCCGCCTTCACTCGACCGTCCGCATCGCGCGCGGTTGAGCGGTCGTGCTGCGCGCTTACTACCTCCAACCGCAGGGATTTTGGAGTTTTGGACTTTTTTTAAGAAATCCAAAATTCACCGGCACAAGACAAGTCGATGGTCGTTTCCCCCCTGGTTTTCCAGGGAAATCGCAACGTATGCCTTCGACGGCGGCGCCTATTTTGATCACAAAAATCGTGTTTTCCTTGATGAATCCAAAATCCAAAATCCAAAACGTCCGCCGGCCACTTTCCAACGCGTGCGGCTTGCGCTGCAATCAGCTTCGACCCTTGCGAGCAGCCTCCAAAAGCTGATACTAAACGGCTTGCACGCAGAAAACCCGCGGCGTCCCACCGCCGCTTCCGCACCTCCGCAGGAGATTCCCGCCATGTCACGCCAAGGAGCCGTCACGTTCAAAGGCGCCCCCCTCACTCTCGCCGGCAGCGAAGTGAAAGCCGGCCAGCAAGCCCCCGATTTCAAGCTGCACTACTTCGAGGGCGGCCTCAAGGAGCTCAAGCTCTCGGACCTCAAGGGCAAGCCGACGATCCTCAGCGTGGTGCCGTCGCTCGATACTCCTGTCTGCCAGATGCAGACCAAGAAGTTCAACGAATCGCTCGGCCAGTACGGCGATAAAATCAATGCTGTCACGGTGAGTCTCGACCTGCCGTTCGCCCAGAACCGCTTCTGCGGCGCCGAGAACATCAAGAACATCCGCTCAGCGAGCGATTACCAGGATCGCAATTTCGGCCACAGCTACGGCACGCTCATCGAAGAGCTGAAGATCCTGAGCCGGGCGATCTTCGTGTTGGACGCCAACGGCAAAGTGGCGTATGCCGAGTACGTTCCTGAAGTGGCCAGCGAGCCCAATTACGACGCTGCGATTGCCGCGCTTAAGAGATTGCTTTGATTTCAACCACGAAGGCACAAAGGACACGAAGAAAGAAAGGCTTCGCTCGATGGATTTCTTAGCGCCTTTGCGTCTTGGTGGTTCACTTTTCTTCACTTATGC
This sequence comes from Pirellulales bacterium, assembly GCA_025935855.1. GTDB lineage: Bacteria > Planctomycetota > Planctomycetia > Pirellulales > Lacipirellulaceae > Lacipirellula. The sequence continues at coordinate 1,553 of JAICUM010000457.1, forward strand.
CAAGGGACTGAAATGAGCACCGTTCGCGTCATGCTCGCCGAGTTGATTGGGACATTTTTCCTCTGTTTTGCGGGAATTGCCGCCATCATTTCGACCGGCGCTCCCATCGAAAGCGGCGTCGGTCTCATTGGCATCGCGCTGGCGCATGGGCTGGCTCTCTCAATCGCCGTCAGCATCTTCGGCGGCGTCAGCGGCGCCCACCTTAATCCGGCCGTTACGGCCGGCTTCTTGGTCACCGGTCGCATCGGCGTTCCACGGTCCGTCCAATACATTATTGCTCAACTCATCGGCGCCATCCTCGCCGCCTGGGCTTGCACGTGCTTCTTCCCGGTCGACGCCGTGAACGCGTCGAACCTTGGCATTACGCTCCCCGCGCCGCTTCCCGGCGCGGAGAAGGCCTGGATGAGCATTCCGCAGGTGTTGGGCGTCGAGTTCGTGTTGACTTTCCTGCTGATGACAGCCGTTTATGGCGCCGCCGTCGATGAGCGCGGTGCCGGCGTGAAAATCGGCGGTTTCGCCATCGGCCTTACCGTGGCCTTCGATATCCTCGCCTGCGGCAAGCTGACCGGCGCCTCGATGAACCCGGCCCGCTCCTTTGGTCCCGCGCTTATTCACAAGCTCACCGGCGGCGCGGCAGGCGAGAATTCCTTCGCGCTCCAGTGGTGCTACTGGGTGGCGCCCATCGCCGGCGCCATCGTGGCCGCCTTGATTTACGAGTATCTGATTTTGGGGAACGACAACGATGGCTAGATTCCTGGTGGTAGTCATTATCCTCGTCGCCATTGGCTACTTGGGTTACAAGTACCTGCTCGGCCCCGGCGATGTGCCGCCGGCCGATTCGAAGGCTGCCGCAACGGCAAAGTCCGACGACGCCAAGTCGGACGCCTCCAAAAACTCCGCGGCCGAGAAAACCGTCACGCCCGGCGAGAAGGCCGCCGCCGACGCCGCTCCCGCCACCGCAGTGAACACTGATCTAGCGCAGTCAGGCGTCAAGGCAAAGCTCGAGGCCGCCAAAGACGTCAAGGTCACCGGCGAAAAGATCAGCAAGATGCTGCCCACCGAGACGGTCAATCTGGGCGACCCGTCGCTCACCGGCGGCATCCCCGGCGAAGGCGATCTTACCGACGAGCAAATGGACAAGTGGCTCGCCGAACCCAAGAACCATGTCGTCCTGAAGCCGGAACTGTCGTTGGGCCTCAAGGCCGGCGAAGGCGAGATCAATGGGCTCGATGACAATCCGCTCACCCGCTCCAAGATCGAGCTCGGCAGGCAGCTCTATTTCGATCCGCGATTGTCCTCCGATTTCTCAATCAGCTGCGCTAGCTGCCACGACCCGGCCAAGGGTTACGCCTCCGACACGCGTTTCGGCGTCGGCGTCCATGGCCAAGAAGGCGGCCGCAACTCGCCGGTCGCCTACAACCGCATCCTCAGCGGCGCCCAGTTCTGGGATGGCCGGGCCAAGTCGCTCGAAGACCAAGCCAAGGGCCCGATCGCCAATCCGATCGAAATGTCCAACACCCATGAGGCCTGCGTCAAATGCCTCAACGGCATTCCAGGCTATGTACGGCAGTTCAAGAAGGTCTTCACCGACGGCCTGACCATCGACAACGTGGCCAAGGCCATCGCCAGCTTCGAACGCACGCTCGTCACCGGGCCGACGCCGTGGGATTATCACCTGGAACGCAAGAAGCTGGAAACCGCCTTCGCCGCGGACCTCGAGGACCTCGAAGCGTTCAAGAAAGAGGATCCCGAGAACTACGACAAATACGCCAAGGCGAAGGAAGCCTCTGACAAGCACCCCATCAGCGAAAGCGCCGTCCGCGGCGGCGAGTTGTTCTTCAGCCAAAAGGCCGGCTGCACGGCCTGCCACGTCGGCGCCAACTTCACCGACGAGAAATACCACAACCTCGGAGTCGGCATGGACGCTGAAAAGCCGGACCTCGGCCGCTATGAAATCACGAAAGTGGAAAAGGAAAAAGGCGCCTTCAAGACGCCCACCGTGCGCAACGTAGCGATGTCCGCTCCGTACATGCACGACGGCTCGCAGAAGACGCTCGAAGAGGTCGTCGAGTGGTACGCCAAGGGCGGCCATCCGAACCAGTGGCTCGACGAGAAGATTAAGAAGCTGGAGCTTTCCGATCAGGACAAGAAAGACCTAGTCGCGTTCATGAAGGAAGGCCTCACCGGCGAGCTGCCGAAGGTGAACACCGGCCGGCTGCTCCCCGACGCCGAGAAGGCGAAGGAGAAGTCGGAAAAGAACCTGCCGCAGGAACTCAAGGAAGCCGGCGCGAAGTAACGGCGACTTTTGGTCGCCGCGTCCACTGAGAGCCGTGCGGTGGCGCGCTTTCACGGCGACTAAAAGTCGCCGCTACGCGCTCACTCGTCCACCATGCGGGTCTCAATCACGCGCGCATCAATAATCTGATCGCCACGCGTCCGAGCGGATTCCTGCGGCGCTCCGCGCCCGCGGTGTACAAACCACCCCAGCACCGAGTGCCGGCTGAACTGCGCCACCGCCACGCGGCGTAAGATTGCCCGCGTCGGCGGAAACAAGAGCGCCAGCCCCAGCACGTCCGACAAGATCCCCGGAATAATAAACAGTACCGCGGCCACCAGGATCAAAAACCCGTCGGTCATCTCCGC
>JAICUM010000273.1 GCA_025935855.1 Pirellulales bacterium
CCCCACGCCGCTCCAGCCACCAAATAGAAAGTCAAGAACCACTTCCAACGCTTCTCCCTCGCATCAACACAACAAGCGCTGCAAAGTCATAAAGCGAGTGGACAAAAATCGGCGCAAGCAGGTCGTCGTAGTGCTGTGCCAACCAACCGAGGTAAAGCCCGACAGCCGTCGCGAGCACAAAGTAGGTGCGCGACATGGCGTGCAGGGCGCCGAAGATCACGCTCACAATAAGCAGGCCGATCGCTGCGCCCCACCACCGTTCGGCGAGCGGCTGCAGAGCGCCGCGAAAAAGAAGTTCTTCACCAAAACCGGCGGCAACTGATATGGCCGCCAGCGCCACGCAACTCACGCCGCCGAACATCTCGCGCACCATCCGACTCACCTGCCACCGAATTCCGGCGAGTGGCCGCCAGTCGGAGCGCATCGCGAACCACAAAAACACCAGCATGGGCAGCGACGCGAGAATCGAACGGATCGCTACCCATTGATCCAGGACAAGGCGAGCCCGCAGCGGTAGCTCGAACCACTGAGCCATCGCAACCGCAATCACGCCGAGACCGCCCTCGAACGCAATTGCCAACCATACGACATTTGAGCCTCGATTGAGCACGATGATGCACGCTGGGCAGTGATTTGACGCTGGCCAGCCTCTCCTTGACGACCACCGGCGCGGGGGATAGTTTGGACGGCTTGTTTTGCCAAAAGCGCCACGGTTCTCTAACCTGACGGTTCCGATTTTGGAGCCGTTCCGCGCCGCCCCGGAAGGCTCGGTGCGGCTCGTGCGCTAAGTTTGTTTCTCTTGCAATCAAATTAACCCACGCCAGGCACTCTGATGAGCCAAGTTCTGACGAAGAAGTCGCCGTCCCCCTCCGCCAAGGCCGGCTCCAGCACGAAGATGATCTACTATTTCGGCAAGACGAAGACCGAGGGCCGGGGCGATCAGAAGCCGCTTCTGGGCGGCAAGGGCGCGAACCTGGCCGAAATGACGAACATCGGCCTGCCGGTCCCGCCAGGGTTCACCATCACCACCGAGTGCTGCGACCTGTACTACAAAAACGGCAAGAAGCTCCCGCCGGGACTGATGGAAGACGTCCGGCGGAACGTCGCCACGCTCGAAGCTGAGCTCGGCAAGAAGTTTGGCGATTCGAAGCTTCCGCTCTTAGTCTCCGTACGCAGCGGCGCCGCGGCCTCGATGCCCGGCATGATGAACACCATTCTCAACCTCGGCCTCACCGACGAGGCGGTAGTCGGCCTGGCCAACGCCACGGGCAATCAGCGATTCGCCTACGACGCGTACCGGCGGTTGATCAACATGTTCGGCGACGTGGTGGTCGGCGTCGATCACGAGCACTTCGAACAGGCGTTCGACAAGATCAAGACGAAGTACAAGGTGAAGAACGACACGGATGTGCCGCTCGAAGGCATGATCCAGCTCTGCGATGACTACAAGAACGTCTACCAGAAGCACTACGGCAAGCCGTTCCCGCAGGATCCGCTGGAGCAACTGGAGCTCGCGATCGAGGCGGTGTTCAAGAGCTGGATGCAGTCCCGCGCGGTGAAGTATCGGCAGGTCGAGAATATCACGGGCCTCTTGGGCACGGCAGTCAACATCCAATCGATGGTCTTCGGCAACATGGGAGACGACTCCGGCACGGGCGTCGCGTTCACACGCAACCCTTCGACCGGCGAGAACAAGTTCTACGGCGAGTTTCTCGTGAACGCCCAGGGCGAGGACGTGGTGGCCGGCATCCGCACGCCGCTGCCGGTGGCCGAAATGCCGAAGTGGAACAAGAGCGTCCACAAGCAACTGCTCGACATCAAGGACATCCTCGAGAAGCACTACCGCGACGTGCAGGACATCGAGTTCACGATCGAGCGCGGCACGCTGTTCATGCTGCAAACACGCACCGGCAAGCGCACCGGCCCCGCCGCCGTGAAGATCGCCTGCGATCTGGTGAAGGAAGGCCTCATCGACGAGAAGACAGCCGTCCAGCGCATCCCCGCCGGCGACCTCACGCAGCTCTTGCTGCCCAGCTTCGCCCCCGCCGCCAAAGCCGTCGCCAAGAAGGAAGGCAAGATTCTCACCGTCGGCCTGCCCGCTTCACCTGGCGCCGCCGTCGGTAAGCTCGCGTTCACCGCCGCTGAAGCCGTCGAGCGCACCCACGCCGGCGAAAAAGTCCTGCTCGTTCGCAAGGAAACCAACCCTGAAGACATCGACGGCATGCACTCCGCCGCCGGCATTCTCACCAGCACCGGCGGCATGACGAGCCACGCGGCCGTCGTGGCCCGAGGCTGGGGCCGCTGCTGCGTCGCAGGCGCCGGCGAGATTCAGATCGACGAGAAGGCTCGCAAGATCAAGGTCGGCGGGAAAACCTTCTCCCACAACGACCTGCTGTCGATCGACGGCTCGACCGGCGAAGTGATGGCCGGCGAAATTGCCACCCATGCGCCCAAGCTTTCCGGCGACTTTGCCACCGTCATGGGCTGGGCCGACAAGTACCGCACGCTCAAAGTCCGCACCAATGCCGACACGCCGGCCGACGCCAAACGAGCCCGCGAGTTCGGCGCCGAGGGCATCGGCCTCTGTCGCACCGAGCACATGTTCTTCGAAGGCGATCGCATCCTCGCCATGCGGGCGATGATCCTCGCCAACAACACCGAGGATCGAAAGAAGGCCCTCAAGAACCTCCTGCCGCTGCAGCGTAAGGACTTCGTCGGCATCTTCACTGCCATGAAGGGGTTGCCGGTCACGATTCGGCTGCTTGACCCGCCGTTGCACGAATTCCTGCCGCACGACGCGAAGTCGCAAGCCGAAATGGCCAAAGAGCTGAACGTGTCGCCGGCGTTCGTTAAGCAGCGCGTCGCTCAATTGCACGAAGCAAACCCCATGCTCGGCCACCGCGGCTGCCGCCTCGCCGTCACCTATCCCGAAATTCTCGAGATGCAGGTGCAGGCCATCGTCGAAGCGGTCATCGCCTGCGTCGAAAAGAAGATCGACGCACAGGCGGAAATCATGATTCCGCTCGTGGGCACGGCCAAGGAGTTGAAAATGCTCCGCGACCAGGTTCAGCAAACGATCGACGCCGTGAAGGAAAAGAAAAAGTTCACCGGCAACCTGAACATCCTCATCGGTACGATGATCGAAGTCCCTCGGGCCGCCCTCACGGCCGACGAAATCGGCGCCGTGGCCGACTTCTTCAGCTTCGGCACGAATGACCTCACGCAGATGACCTTCGGCTACAGCCGCGACGACGTGAACACGTTCCTGCCGGACTATCTTAGGAATGAATTGCTGCCGCAGGACCCGTTCCAGTCGCTCGACACGACGGGCGTCGGGCAGCTCGTTGAGATGGGCGTCAACAAGGGCCGCCGCGCAAAGGACAAGCTCAAATGCGGCATCTGCGGCGAACACGGCGGCGACCCCGCCTCGATCAAGTTCTGCCACAAAGCAGGCCTTGATTACGTGAGCTGCAGCCCCTTCCGAGTCCCAATCGCACGACTCGCTGCAGCCCAAGCAGCGCTTGCCGCCAAATAGCCCGGCCATCCTGGCCGGAAGTCAACGATCTGAGCGTCGCGATGAACTCGCCGAGCCAGGATGGCTCGGCTATATACTCCGCTTTAACCAGCCTTGCGCTTGAATTCCTGCACGTCGTCGTCGAGATCCTCGACGGCCGGATGTACGCGAATGGCCACCTTCGGCGGACTCCGCCGTTCCTGGACGAACCCGCGCTTGCTGCTGCGAAAGAATTCGGCGAATTCGATGGCCGGACCCGCGTCAAATTCCTGTTCCAATGCCGCCACCATTTCGTCAAATGGCAATCCGCGGCGGTAGATGAGCCGGTACGCCTCCTTCAATTGCAGCATGTCGTCCTGGCTCATGCCGGAACGCCGCAGGCCAATTCGATTCAGACCGACGATCATCGCCGACTCGCCGTCGGTCAATACGAACGGCGGAACATCCTGGATGACCCGCGCGCATCCGCCGATCATCGCCAGCCGGCCGACGCGGCAGTGCTGATGAATTGCCACGGCCCCGCCCAGGACGGCTCGATCACCGACCTGAACATGGCCGCCGAGCAGCACGTTATTCGTGATGATCACGCGGCTACCGACGATACAGTCATGAGCCACGTGGCTGCCCACCATGAGCAGACAGTCCGAGCCCACTCGCGTTTCGCCCTCGGACTTCATGGCCCGGTGTACGGTGACGTTTTCGCGAAGCACCGTGCGCTCGCCGATGACGACGCGCCCCGGGTGTTCCGGCGGACAAATATGCTGCGGTACGCCGCCGATAACGGTCCCCTCGCCGACGGAAACGTCCCGGCCCAGGACCGCGAATGATTTGACGGTCGATCGGCTCGCGAGCGTACATCCCTGCCCGATCACCGCGTCCGCTTCAACGACCGCGAACGGTCCAATCTCCACGCTCGAATGAACAACAGCCCGCGGGCTGACAACGGCAGTGGGGTGCAATTTCACGTCGCGAGTCCTCGGTGTGCGTAGGCGCCGTGGCGGCAATGAATTGAGGAAGAGTGGAACGACTGTTGGTCGCGGTAGCCAGGGCCGCCGCAACGCAGTCGCGCACAGGCTAGCGTTTATATCGGTCGAAAGATTTGTATCGGCTTAACGTTTGACGCCGATTTGAGCGCTGAACGCAAAACAGCCGTTGGAAAGGCGCCGCGAACCACACCGTCCAACGCCGCCGGAAAGCTAGCTAGCTACGGCCGCTCGTTTGCCCTAAGTTCCGATGGCGCAGGGTTTCAACCCAGCTAGCACCTCTGGGCGGCCGCTGGTTCCGTCAGTAGAATAAGGAGGCCTTCCGCCTCTTGTTCCCGTACTGGCGCCTCCACAACTCGGCAAATTTCTGGGCGCCCGCCAACTGCAATCAGTCAGCCATCCACGATGCCAGCTTCCCAATGCGTTCAACTGTACGACGCGGCCGACAAGCTAAAGGCCGAAGGAAAGCTGGAAGATGCAGTGGCGAAGCTTGAGCAGGCCCTGCAGATCGACGAAAACTACGCGCTGGCGCATTCGGCCTTAGCCGTCGTCCTCCAGCGCCTTGGCCGGCACGAAGAAGCGATCCAACATGCGGTCCGCGTCACCGAGCTGGAGCCGGGCGATCCCTTCAGCTACACCGCCCTGAGCGTCACCTACCAACGGGCCTTCGCCGGCACGAATCAAATGGGCTACATCCGCCTGGCCGAAGACGCCATGGAACGCAGCCGGCAGCTCAGCCAGCGGCACTAATGCCTTCGCCTTCCGCAGGTCATCTTGCTTTCGTCCCTGTAACAGGCCGGCGCTCCTGAGGGCGATTGTGCCGGATAATCGGGCGTCCCGCGCTACGGGAACGTCATTGTCGGCCGCCCTCAAATTGCTCGCGGAGAAGTTGCTCTCAGCTAAAATGAGAGCTGCCAGCGCGCCTGATCCGGAACACTCTAAACGGCTCCCCATTGAATTTCTCTGCGATGACTTGGCCGCTCATTCTGTGCGCCAAGAAAAGCAAGATGCGGACAGCCCTCTATAAAGCATTTAAGCAACATGAGCGATCAGCACCGTCGAAACTCAAAGTCTCCCAAGCGCCGCCAGCGAACGAAGCGATGGGAACCCCTGCGCCTCGGGCGGGCACTGTCCATCGAATCGCTCGAAGGCCGGCTGATGTTGGCGGCCGACTTCGGCGACTTGCCCTCGCCCTATCCCGTAACAATCGCCGAGAACGGCGCCAGGCATGAAGCCGTCGGCCCGCAACTCGGCCCCACGCGCGATGCGGAAGGTGACGGCGTTCATTCGGCAAACGCCGACGCCGACGGAGCGGATGAGGACGGCGTCGTCATAGGCCCCATGCTCGTCGGCCAGTTGAACGCCTCGGCAACCGTCACCGTGCAAGGCGCCCCCAGCGGCGCCAAGCTCAGCGCTTGGATCGACTTCAACGGCGACGGAAACTTCGGCGGCCCCGGCGAGCAGATCGCCGACAGCGCTTCCGTCACCAATGGAACGAACATGATTTCGTTCGACGTTCCCAACACCGCAAAGGCCGGCCCCGCCTTTGCTCGGTTTCGACTGAGCACGGTCGGCGGCCTCGGCCCCGAGGGAGCAGCCGCCGACGGCGAAGTAGAAGACTACAAGGTCGCCATTGCGGGCGGCGATGCCGGCCTCGGGACGTTCGGCGGCCAGAACACCTTGTCGGGAAGCGTAGCCGCGGCGTGGAACGTAGACACGGGCGATGTCGACGGCGACGGCGACATGGACATTGTCGCCGTGGGAGATACCATCGGCGTGAACACAGTCTATTGGTATGAAAACGACGGCCACCAGACGTTTACCGAACACGCCATCGCCGCTCCGGGCGCCTCGCGATCGGCAGTCATCTCCGACGTAGACGGCGACGGCGACATGGACATCGCCGTCGGCGGCGATTTCGGCATCACGTGGTACCAGAACAATGGTTCCGAGGCCTTCACGGCTCACGCGGTAACGAGCCTGAAGGCGTTTACCTTGGTGGCGGCCGACCTGGACGGCGACGGCGACCTCGACTTCGTGGCGAACGGCGCCTCGCGGGCGGCCTGGTACGAGAATAACGGCAGCCAGACCTTCACCCAGCATTTTCTGCCCGGCACGTTGTCCATCGCCTCGGG
>JAICUM010000486.1 GCA_025935855.1 Pirellulales bacterium
ATAGCGGCCGTCGAGCAAGAAGATATCGACGCCGCCCCAGGAGAAGCTGGTGAACACGCCCGGCGCCTTGCTGCCATGCCGCGGCGGGTTGGCGAACACTTCGTTGAACGCGCGGAGCGAGTTTTCCTTGCCCTTGGCCGTGCCGTCGCCATCGTTGGGGCCGAAGTCGTGGTCGTCCCAGATGGCGTAGGTCGGAGTCGTGCGAATGGCGGCGTTAAACGGCCGATTGTTCACGCGCTCCAGCGTGTGGCTGTCCCAGAGATGGTTGTAGTCGGTCGAGTTGGCGTACACGTTGTCGCCAATGATGAGCTGGAAGTCCGGATGGCGATCCATTAAGAGATGCCAGGTGTGGTTGATGTATTCCTTCTCGGCGCGCGTGCGGCCATCCTTGCGAACGTAGGTGTTGCCGAAGCAGGAAGAGACGGCGAAGCGAAACTTGGCCGGCCTGCCGGTGGCGGGCGCCGTCTTGAACGAGCCGGGTTCGACGGTGCGTTCGCCGGGGATGCGAATGGAGTAGGCGTACTGGGTGTCGGGCTTGAGGCCGGTGACGTGAAACAGTGCTTCGTAGTGGCGCTGAGGATCGGGCGTTTGCTCGAGGCGAGTGCGCAGCGGCGGTGGCGAATTGTTTTCGTCCTTGGGGTTGTGAGCGACTTCGATTTCGCTGACTTCGAGGGCTAGCTTGCCCTCACGCGGACCGGCGTAGGCCCAGATTTCTGCGGTGGAGTCGGTGACGTTTCCTACGAGGGGGCCGACAAGTTTGCCCTTGGGCTCGATTTCCTTGTAGAGGCTGTAGTTGGCTTGTTGGGCGGCCGCGGGGGCGAGGTTGGCGAGCGCTGCAAGTACCAATGCCGTCGCGATGCGCTGGGGAAAAACGAGCCGATTGCCATTCATGCTGATGCTCCTCGATGTTGCAAACCAGTGAAACGCTGTGCTGGAACATCACCGTAAATGACGAAAGGTAAGATTTCTAGCGGTAAGGCCGCAGCGTGTTGTGACAGCCCGCCGCAACCGGCGAGGCTAAACGGGGGGCGGCGATTTCTGTCAGCGGCAATTTTGTCGCGAAGTGTGTTTTTGGTGACAGAATGGGCCGCTGGATGCCGGACGCTCGATGCCGGATGAGTGGAGAAGCGTCGCTGGGAATTTTGTCCCTTTTGGGATGGGGGCCGCGAATGAAAACAGGGGGGCGTCGTCCCATAAGTCGCTCGGCGATTCGGATGCGCGTTGAGGTTTAAAGGAGTTACGGAGTTCACGTTTTGGGAGCGGCGAATTTGCGAATGTGGACTTAACATTGCGTTGGTCCTCAGGCAGTGGGATCCGGTATGTATGGTTGAGCGCGCGGGGTCGTTCTCAAATGGCACTAAGCCGCCCGCCACGGCGGATCTTCGACAAGCGGGCTGGATGGAGATGTTGGTGGAACGATCGGATATGGAACATGCGTACATTATCACATCGCGCGGCTAAAAACTAGTGTTTATGGCTACGCTGCGTTTTCGGCCCAATGCTTGCGGTTGACGGGGTGTAACTTATAAGTTACAATTGAATGCGATGTTCGAAGTCCTTCGTTATGTCACCGAGGCTGGCGAGGATGTGTTTGGAAAGTGGCTCGCCGGACTGCGTGATGAACGAGCGGCGGCGAGAATCGCGGTGAGGATCGACCGGTTGGCCGCAGGGAACTTTGGCGACTGCAAGCCGCTGAAGGCAGGTGTGTGGGAGCTAAGGATCGATTACGGTCCGGGCTATCGGGTTTACTACGCGATGGCCGGCCAAAGTTGCCTCCTGTTGCTGTGTGGAGGGGACAAGCGAAAGCAAACGGCGGACATCAAGAAGGCCGTTGAGTATTGGAAGGACTATCAACAGCGAGCGAGCCAAATATGAAGCGCAAAGCCAGTATGTCACACGATGAGGCGATCGTGCGTGAGCTGCGGGAGAATCCAAAGTTCGCGGAGGAGTATTTGAAGGCGGCGCTGGAGGATGCGGACGAACCCAAGGCACTGCTCGTGGCGCTGCGTCACTTGGCGGATGCGAAGGGAGGCGTCGCCCAGGTGGCGAAGAAGGCGGGCATTGAGCGCGAAAGCCTGTATCGGGCGCTGTCGGCGAAGGGCAATCCGCGTCTCTCGACGCTGGTGGCGGTGACGAAGGCGGTTGGAATGCGGCTGACGGTCGAGCCGGCGGGCTAGTCGTTTTCCGCGACGGCAATTTTTAAGTCAGCGGTAGGAACGGATCGACCAGGCGATGGCGCCGAAGAGCATGGCGGCGATGGTCGTCGTGATGAGAAGCGAACGCGTCGTGAAGCGGCGGCTGCCGCGGAGCGTGGCGAGCAACATGATGAGCGAGAGCGCTGTGGGCGCCCAGCAGGGGGCGAAGATCAGCAGCGGCAGATTCTTGCGCTGGGCGAAGCGGAAGGCGGGGCGTGAGGCGAACATCTTGTCGTGCTGCTCGCTGCTGGGAAGGAGGCCCATGCTCCAGCTTTGGTCTGGTTGAGAGTTTGGCGGTTCTTTTGAGATGACCAGGGACATTCGTCCGTTGTAGGAGTTGACCGTGGCGTCGTGTTGATCTGTGTAGATGCTGAAGCAAAAAAGGCCAAAATAGCTCAGCAGCCAGAGCAAGATGGAAACGGCCGCGCTGATAAGGCCGATCACGACAAGCGTCACGCGGAGGCAGAAGCCAAACCGCAGTCTTTTCAACGGTTGGTTCGCGGGGTCCATGGGCTCAGTATACAGCCGGTCGCCTACCGAGAGGCCGCGGAGTTCCCGCCGAATCGGCGCCAGGGTTGGCCGTGGCTGCTGGGGGCGCTGCGCGGGCATGCGGAGCGCGGGGCTTGAGGGTTCTTGGTTCCCCTGGGCGTTAGCGCGCCCTTGCAGGGCTAGGGTTACATGGGCGTCCAACGACCCAGGGCTGCGCCCTGGGCTGTCATAGCGCGGCCCTTCAGGCCTCACCGACTGCGTTGCCGCTGGGCTATCGCAGCGCGGCCCGTCAGGCCTTTAAGGCAGCGTTGCCGCTGGCGACTTGTGAAGACTCGCGACGAAGCCGCCGCCGGGGGCCATGGAGATGTGGAGCGGCTTGGTGGAATTCATGCGCAGCGGTTGCTTGTTGATGGCATTTGGTTTGGCTTCGTCCATCGAGCCGTCGGTGTAGAGGTCGCCGGCGAAGTCGCCTTTGCCTAAGGCGTCGAGGGGAACGTCGATTTCGCGCGGGGTCCAGTTGGTGATGCCGGCCAGGTACCAATCGGCGCCTTTGCGGCGGGCGAGGACAACATATTCGCCGGGTTCACCTGTGAGAAACTTTGTTTCGTCCCAGGTGGTGGGGACCTGCTCGATGAACTCGAAGCCAGTTTGGCCTTCGTAGGATTGCGGGGCGTCGGCGACCATCGGCATTGGGTTCTCGTACACGACGTACAGCGCCAGTTGGTTGGCGCGCGTGCCCATGATGACGGGGGCGCGGTCGCGCGGCTTGAAATCTTTTCGCGACACGGCGCGGAAGCCGCCGAGGTGGTAGTCCACGGGGCCGGCGAGGGCGCGGGTGTAGGCGATGTTCACGCTGTGGGCCGGCGTGCAGAGATTGCTCCACTTGAGGTACTCGAGGTTCAGCACGCCTTCGCGGTTGAAGAGGTTGGGGAAGGTGCGCTGCTCGCCGCTGTATTTCGAGGAGCCATGGATTTGGATGTGGAGCTTGTGTCGGGCGGCGCTTTCGAGCATGCGTTCGGTGAAGTCGATCATCTCCTGGTCGTCCCGGTCGAGGAAATCGACCATCAAGCCTTTGACGCCCCAGGATTCGTAGAGGGTGAAGGCCTTTTCGAGCTGGCGACTGAGCGGCTTCCAGTGGACCCAGAGGCGGATGCCGACGCCATGCTGTTTCGCATAGTCGAGAATGCGGGGGAGTTCCA
>JAICUM010000702.1 GCA_025935855.1 Pirellulales bacterium
CCTTGCGCGCCTTAGGGATCAAGCCCGGCGTGTATCACCTGAATGAAGGCCACAGCGCGTTCGCACCGCTGGAAGTCATCCGCCAGCGCATGCAAGACGACGGCATCTCGTTCGACGAAGCTCTGCGCGAAACCGCCGCGCAGACGGTCTTCACGACGCACACGCCGGTGCCGGCCGGTCACGATCGGTTCGATGGCGGGCTCGTTGAGGAGCATCTTGGCCCCCTGCGGCAAAAGATTGGTATTTCCTACGAGCAACTGATGGGCATCGGCCGCGTCGAGCCGCAGAACGAGCACGAGTCCTTCTGCATGACCGTCATCGGTCTGAAGCTGTCGCGCCGCGCCAACGCCGTCAGCTCGCTTCACGGCTATGTCTCGCGCCGCATGTGGGCCCACCTCTGGCCGTGGCGCGTCGAAGAAGAAATTCCCATTGGCCACATCACCAACGGCGTACACATTCCCACGTGGCTCGCGCACCCGATGGCCCAGCTCTACGACAAAATTCTGGGCCCTGAGTGGCAACAGCGGATGGATGAATTCAACACCTGGCAGAACATTTACAACGTCGATCGCGGCGAGTTGTGGGAAACGCACAACACGCTCAAAGCGAGGTTACTTGAGTTCGTCCGACGACGCGTCAGCCGGCAATCACGCCGCCGCAATGAAGACCCCGCGATCATCGAAGCCGCTCGCACCATTCTCGACCCCAACGCCCTGACGATCGGCTTCGCCCGTCGCTTCGCCACGTACAAGCGGGCCGACCTGTTCCTCCGGCAGTTCGACCAAATGGCCGAACTGTGCGACGACGCCAATCGGCCCGTCCAGTTCATCTTCGCCGGCAAGGCGCATCCCGCTGATGAGCCCGGAAAAAAGCTCATCCAGCGGATCGCCAACCTGCGGCACGATCCCCGGTTCGCCGGCCGGATCGTGTTCATCGAGGACTACGACATCAACGTCGCTCGCCACATGGTGCAGGGCGTTGACGTGTGGCTGAACAATCCACGGCGACCGCTCGAGGCCTCCGGCACGAGCGGACAAAAGGCGGTTCTCAACGGCGCCCTCAATTGCTCCGTGCTCGACGGTTGGTGGGCAGAAGCCTACAACGGCATGAACGGCTTCTCGATCGGCCAGGGCACAGCTCATGCCAATCCCGATATCAATGACGATCGCGACGGCCACGACCTCATCCGCGTCCTCACCGACGAGGTGATCCCACTGTTCTACCAACGCGACGCCGACGGCCTGCCGCGGCAGTGGATGGAGCGGATGACCAACTCGATCGCCACGCTGGCCCCGCGGTTCAGCGCCCACCGCATGGTGATCGACTACGTGCAGAAGGCGTACCTGGTCGCCGCCGGCGGGCTGAGCTCCGATATGAGCGTGCGATAACACACAACGGTTAGGCGCGGGCTAACAGCCCGTTAGAGCGTACGAGTAGCTATTCCAGCGCGCCGCGCCAGCGGGGACGTTGCCCCGCGGCTGCTTGGGACTTGGGTTACAATTGCGCCTGAACCGATTTGAAAGCGCTCGATGCCCATCATCACCTCGCCCGACGATCCCGCCCTTGATGAGCTCTGTCGTGAGCTCGCTGCTCGCGCTGAAGACCTCGATGCGACTGGCGCTTGGCCTGCCGAGCAATTGCGACTCTGCGGCGAATACGGCGTCTATCAGTGGTTCATTGAAACCAAGTGGGGCGGCCAGGCGTGGGACCAGGAAAGCATCGTCCGCGGCTATCTGAAGCTGAGTGCCGCCTGTCTGACCACGACGTTTGTGCTCACGCAACGCGATGGCGCGTGCCGGCGCACGCAATCGGCTGATAACGCCGAGCTCAAGGACCTGCTGCTACCCCCGCTGGCGCGCGGCGATTACTTCGCCACCGTTGGCATCTCGCACCTCACCACCAGCCGCCGCCATCAAGCGATACCCGTGCTTCGCGCACGCCGCGCGAGCGGCGGCTTCGAGCTCGATGGCTTCAGCCCCTGGGTCACCGGCGCCGATCACGCCAAGTACATCGTCACCGGCGCCACGCTCATGGACGGCGATCAGCCGACTAAGGAGCAATTGCTCGCCATGGTCCCCACGGATATTCGCGGCGCCAACGCGGCTGCGCCCGCGCGACTGGTCGGCCTGTCGGCCAGCCACACCGGCCGATTCGAGCTCAACCAGGTCTTCGTGGAGCAGAAATGGGTGCTCGCCGGGCCGGTCG
>JAICUM010000748.1 GCA_025935855.1 Pirellulales bacterium
ACTGTAGCCGCGCGGCGCCCGCCAAGAGCAAAACCCACTCGCTTTGCTCCTGGTCGTACCAGAAACCCGTGGATAACCCTTCACGCCAGCATTAACCGCAGTTGCCGCAAGGGTTGGCGGTGGATGAAGGGATTAGCGTAGCGAGGAGGCGGAAAGCAGTGCGGGAGGCGGGGTGTCGGTCAGCATCGCGCGGTAGGATTCTTCCAGAAACGTCAGCAGGTCTCGGCCGTGCTGGCGGCAAGTGGCGATCGTGGTCCAGATTCGCTGGCACCATTCTCGACCTCGCTCGCTGCGCGTGCCTTGGGTCACGCGGCGATCGATCACGATGTGGCGAATCGCCTGCTCGGCGGCGTTGTTGGTGGGTTCCAGGCCGGGAACGCGGGTGAAGCGCAGATACTGATCCCCATGCTTCTCGAAGCGTCGCGCCAGTTTCCGCGCGCCTTTCGTATCCGGGGCCCGCTCGGTCGCCACGCGCTCCAACTGCTGGCCTTGAGCGATCAGTGCCGCGCGAAACGCCGCTTCGTCGGCAGATGCTTCACGGGCATGCCAGAGCCGAAACAGGGCTTTCAATTCCGCGAGCAACTCTCCCCCGAACTGACGATCTGCCTCCTCCGGCAAGGTCTCCAGGAACTTCACGTCGCGCACCAGATGCGCCAGGCAGAACTGGGCATTGGCCCGTGGGTGCGAAGCCAGGTAACTGCGATAGGCGCTGTAGAAATCGCTGTGCAACGTGCCCGAGAACTCGCTGCCCAATACTTGTTCCAGGACGCTGGCGCCACGCGTGGGATCAATGTGAAACAGCGTGAATTGCGGGGCGCGAAAGACCCACGTCCATTGCCACTGTCCATTCTCGCGATGGCTCGTCTCGTCGATGTGCAGCGACGCCTGCCTGGGAACCTGCTGCTGCAACTCGTCATACGAGGGCTGCAGACTTCGCGACACCTTCTGACAGAGCTTGGCGAGCGTGCCGCTGGCAATCTCGATTCCGCACGTTTCACGCAGCAACTTTTGAATCGTGGCGAAGCTGCAATGACAGGCCCCTTTGAGATAGGCCACCCAGGCGGTCAAACGGGGGCCAAAAGTTCCTGCCGCGCTGACCTCGCGCGGCAGCGGCCGCGTGAAGTCAGCGCGGCAAGCCGGACAATGGCACGTGCAGCTCTGATGCTCGGTAACGAGCGTCGGCTTGGTCACCAACTCGACTTGCTGGACGATCTGCGCCGGCGTGGACTGCCTCTCGACCGGCCCGCCGCACCGCGGACAGGATTCATGCGCGTGCCGTTCGATAACATCGATCTGGCTGGGTTCAAACGGCGGGCGCTGCTGGGGAGCATGGCCGATCTGCGCTCCGCGGCGGCGCTCGCGCAAGGAGGCCTTCTGCGGCGGCTTGACGATGTCGGACGAGGGGGGCTTCGAGGAGTTCGTGGAATCTTTCTTGGATCCGGCCAACTGCTCCTGCAAGCGGCGAACCTTCCCCTCCGCCTTCGTGAGCTTGGCCAAGATCCAGCCGATCTTGCGCTCCAGCACCTCGATGTGGCGCATCAACTCAGCACACTTCGGACATTTCGAACCAGCCATCCCCACAATTTAAACCATCACTCCGCTAAACTGAAATCCTTGCTAGCGTGAAGGGTTACAAAAACGTTTCCTTAGGGACCAATCGTGTCGCCCCCGGTACGTATATAGATGTGGAAAGTGCGGCGGCGGTGATCATCGCGAACTCACCGGGCGGGTGGGATGAACCTTCCGCCCGCGGTGGTCGTCTGAATCCTGTAGGAGAAGGACTGCCGTGGCATCGATTTTGCCGTAGGGTCTAGCAACGCTTGGAAAAAGGAGGCCCCTGTGACGCCCGCATATCAAGCCCTCATCGACCATCTCGAAAACAATCACCTCCGCTACAAGGCGGACGAGGAAAACAGCTCCTGCTGGTTCTCCACCCGCTGCG
>JAICUM010000808.1 GCA_025935855.1 Pirellulales bacterium
ATCACGACGGAGAATGGCCGAGCTTCCGTTCAATCCCAGGCCCTGTTCTAATCTTCGACTGGCTGCTGCGTTGACCGCGGCAGCCGTCCCGTGAACAAGTGCGCCGCTCCCGTCAGGTCGACATATCAATGAGTCAGGAAACCAAAATCGCTTCGCACTTTGAACAGCTCTACGGTTACCCGCCGGCGGTAATCGCGCGGGCTCCCGGTCGCGTGGAGTTCATCGGCAACCACACGGACTACAACGGCGGCGCAGTGCTCGGGGCGGGCATCGACCGCCATGTTTGGGTCGCGACCGGTCGCGGCGAGCCGGGAAAATTTCGTTTTTCCAGCGATCAGAAAGCAGAGGTTCACACGCTGCCCGCCGGAACCACAGCGAAGCAGACGGGCGCGCTGGCATGGCTGAATTATCCGCTCGGCGTGTGGGTCAGCCTCGGCAAAGCGGGAGTACAGCGGCCGGCGGAGTTCGATTTGCTGGTGCATTCGGACCTGCCCGGCGGAGCGGGCTTGAGCAGCAGTGCGGCGCTGGAGAACGCGAGTGCGCTCGCTTTGGCGAAGCTGGCCGGGCTGCCGACGATTCCCCCGCAACGGCTCGCCGAAATCGGCCGCGATGCGGAAAATAATTTCGTCGGCGTGCCTTGCGGCATTCTTGACCAGGGAACCAGTGCGTTCGCCCAGCGCGACCACCTCGTATGCATCGATTGCGCGGGTCCCCGGTTCTCGACGACGCCCATGCCGCCCGGCCTGCGGTTGTGGGTGTTCAATTCGCTCACGAAGCACGCCTTGATCGACGGGATGTATGCGAAGCGGCACGCAGAATGTCAGGAGGCGGCGAAAGCGCTCGGCGTGAAATTTCTCGCGCTGCTCACGCCCGCCGAATTTCACGCGCGCAAAGCCGCGCTTGCGCCGCTGCTCGCGAAACGCGCCGAGCACATCGTCGAGGAACACGCGCGCGTCGGCAAAGTGGTGAGTGCACTCGCCGCCGGCAATATTGCGGAAGTCGGACGCTTGATGACGGCATCGCACCGCAGCTCGCAGCATCTCTTCGAGAACAGCGCGCCGGAATTGGATTTTCTCGTCGATCAGCTCACCGCGGTGCCCGGCGTGTTTGGCGCGCGTCTCACCGGCGGCGGCTTTGGCGGCGCGGTCCTCGCGCTGACGCGGGCGGATTTCAACGAGGACGCAGCCCGGGATGTGGCCGCTGCCTATCAAAAAAAATACGGACGATCCCCGGAAATCCTCCCGCTGCAAACCGCCGACGGCGCGCGGGTGCTCGGTTAATTTAATCAATCCCAACCACTCATGTCCCTCTATCTCGGAATCGACAGCGGCACCCAAAGCACCAAGGCGATCGTGCTCGATCTCGCCACCGGCCGGATCATCGGCGTCGGCCGCGCCTCGCATCAATTGATCACCGGCCTGCCCGCCGGCCATATGGAACAACACCCGGAGGAATGGGTGCGCGCGATGGAGGTGTCGATTGAGCAGGCGCTGCAAGGCGTGGACCGGAGCGCGGTGCGCGGAATCGGGGTGTCGGGTCAGCAACATGGCTTCGTGCCGCTCGACGCTGAGGGGAAAGTGATTCGCCCGGCCAAACTGTGGTGCGAT
>JAICUM010000523.1 GCA_025935855.1 Pirellulales bacterium
GCTTCCACTGCTCCCAGCCCGTGCGCCACACACAGCTAACCGCCGCCACGCGGCCTTCGCTCACCCACTGCAGGAACAGCTCGGTCGTCGCGGGTCCATACTGCCCGCCGGCCGACCGTCGAATGAACCAGGCAACGGATTCCGGCGCTTGCGTCCCATCCTGCGGCACCGCGCTCGGCTCCGATTCAATCCGAATCGACGAACCCAACGACAGCGGCGAATCGTGTACGCCCGTCTGGACGCCGCCCGGCGAACCGACCGCCGTCACCGCTGCGACGCGTTCGCCGCTAAAGCTGGGCACAATAAACCGCGCGCCGCAGTCCGGGCAGACCCCGCGCTTGCCCGCCAGATCCGCCTTCACATGCAGCGGGTGCCCGTTGGGACATTGAAACCGAACGCCCATGCCGCTCCCGTCCGTTCCCGGCGCCACGGCCCGCCCGCCACGCCATGAACCAGTCTATTCCGACAGCTTGGGCCCGAAAAGCTCGCAGGAATCCTCCAATCAAACACCTGCGCAAACTAAAAGGCCACAAAAAGCTATAGTGGTGCGGCCAACCACGGCAATAGTTGCAGCGGTTGCTTCCAGCCGCCGTGTGACGTCTCTTTCGCGGCGGCTAAAAGCCACCGCCACGCAATCCGCAATCCGCAATCCGCAATCCGCAATCCGCATCCGAAATCCGAAATCCGAAATCCGAAATCCCATGTCCCCCCTCCAAATGATCATCCTGGCCGTCGTCCAGGGCATCACTGAGTTCCTCCCCATCTCCAGCGATGGCCACCTCGCCGTCGTGAACGCGCTGCTCCAATCCGGCGGCCGTGGCGAAGTCCCCGACTTGCTCGAAACCACCATCGTGCTGCACCTCGGCACGCTCGCCTCGGTGCTCATCTTCTACCGCGGCGACATCTGGCGCGTGCTGATGCGGGACCGCCGCGCCATCCTGCCAGTCATCATCGCGACCATCCCCGCGGTCATCGTCGGCCTTGGCATCGAGAAAGGCCTCCCCGACGACACGAAGAAATGGCTCCTCGAAAGCCCGCTGCTCGCCGGCTTCGGCTTCCTCATCTCGGCCGCCGCGCTGTGGTTCTGGGGCTGCCGCCGCGAGGGCGCCATCGATTACCCCGACACGTCTAACGGAACCGCCGCCGGCATCGGCCTCGCTCAAGCCTCCGCCATCCTTCCCGGCGTGTCGCGCAGCGCGATGACCATCTCCAGCGCCATCGCCGCCGGCATGCGTCGCGAAGCCGCCGCCGCGTTCTCGTTTCTCCTGGCCATCCCCGTCATCGCCGGCGCCGGCTTCCTCAAGCTACTCCCCATCCTAAAAGCCGTCGTGAAGGGCTACCCCGCCCCCACCAGCACGCCGGTCCCCACGCTCGCCCTCGGCTTCGTCGTCTCCATGATCGTCGGCATCGCCGCCCTCTGGCTGCTGCTCCGCATGCTCCGTCGCGGCCGCCTGGAAGTCTTCGTCTACTACCTGGTCCCCCTCGGCATCGTCACCATTATCTGGCAACTTACGTAGGTCCCGCTTGCCGAGCGGGAACTTCGCGAATTACGCAACGCAGAACTCACGCGCCGTCCCCTAGGGAGGGCGAGGCTCCTGCCGAGCCGCGCCCCGGGGTACCCACTCCACGCCTCGCTCGTTGCCTCTCCTGCCCCAACGCTGCCAATCTGGCAGCACTTCCCCGGCAATCAAGCCACGATCGCCAAATCTGGCAGCAACGCCTCAAACGCCGCGTTCGCCCTAAATTTCTAAGCAATAACAACTTGCCGCCGCCACCCACTTCGGCGCGCCTCTTGCCTAGCCGCCCCCACGGAGAAGCTGCGCCCGGCACAATCCGCCACCGCAGCCCCCTCCCGCCGCTGGCCCTCATCCGTCACACTGGATGATTCTCCCCCGCCCAGCGGGACACAGCAAATCAGTAAATCCCCGCCAGCCAAACCCGCCGCTCGTCGCAGATCCGCTGCGGCGGACGGCTTAGCGCCGGCCTTCAACACACAATTTCCACAAACATCGGAGGTTTCATCCCCCATGCCCGCAGCCACCGCGACCAAGAAAAAGACCAAGGTCACCCTGCAACCCCTCGGCGACAAAGTCGTCGTCGAACGCGAAGAATCCGAAGAGCGCACCACCGGCGGCATCCTGCTCCCGGATTCCGCGAAGGATAAGCCCAGCCGCGGAACCATTGTCGCCATCGGCACCGGCAAGCTCCTGGACGACGGCACCCGCGGCGCCATGCAGGTCAAGAAGGGCGACCGCGTCCTCTTCACCAGCTACGCCCCCGAAACCATCACCATCGACGACGAGGAATTCCTCCTCATGAGCGAAAGCGACATCCTCGCCGTGATTGAGTAGTCGCGAGGGTTCAGGGTTCAGAGTTTAGGGTTCAGAAAAAATGCATTTCATCTGAACCCCGAACCCTGAACCCTGACCTCTATGGCGACCCGTCGTACGCAAACTCAAATCACCAAGCCGCCACACCAGCGGCAATTGAATCCAACCCCGAAACTAACGGAGCCACCAATGGCCAAAATGATCGCCTTCGACCAAGAAGCTCGCGACGCAATGCGCCGCGGCGTCAGCAAGCTCGCCCGCGCCGTGAAAGTCACCCTCGGCCCCAAAGGCCGCAACGTCATCCTCCAGAAATCCTTCGGCTCGCCGACCGTCACCAAAGACGGCGTCACCGTCGCCAAGGAGGTTGAGCTCGAGGACGCCTACGAAAACATGGGCGCCCAGATGGTCAAGGAAGTCGCCTCGAAGACCTCCGACGTCGCCGGCGACGGCACCACCACCGCCACCGTGCTCGCCGAAGCCATCTTCAACGAAGGCCTCCGCGCCGTCGTCGCGGGCGTCAACCCCGTCCAGATGAAGCAGGGCATCGAGCAAGCGGTCGAGGACATCACCGCCGAGCTCAAAAAGATGTCCATCAAGATCAAGTCCACACAGGAAATGGCCCAGGTCGGCACCATCGCCTCGAACGGCGACACCGAAATCGGCAAGATGCTCGCCGAGGCCATGGAAAAGGTCGGCAAGGACGGCGTCATCACCGTCGACGAAGGCAAGTCGCTCGGCACCGAGGTCGAGTGGGTCGAAGGCATGCAGTTCGACCGCGGCTACCTCTCGCCGTACTTCGTCACCGACCCGACCAGCATGACCTGCGAGCTGGAAGACGCTTACGTGCTGATCCACGAAAAGAAGATCACCAGCGTCAAGGACCTCGTCCCGGTCCTCGAAGCCGTCGTCAACGCCGGCAAGCCGCTCCTGATCGTCGCTGAAGACATCGACGGCGAAGCCCTCGCCACGCTGGTCATCAACAAGCTCCGCGGCACGTTCAACGTCGTCGCCGTGAAGGCCCCCGGCTTCGGCGATCGTCGCAAGGCGATGCTCGAAGACATCGCCGTCCTCACCGGCGGCCAGGCGATCTTCGAAGACCTGGGCATTAAGCTCGACTCGATCGGTCTGGCCGAACTCGGCCGCGCGAAGAAGGTGATCGTCGAGAAGGAGAACACGACGATCGTCGAGGGCGCCGGCGA
>JAICUM010000741.1 GCA_025935855.1 Pirellulales bacterium
CTTTCGAAAACACCCATAGGGGCTATCCGCCAAGGCGGAGAAGCTCGGATAGAGGAAGGGGATTTTCCGATGCCACCCTTGACTAGCAACGAGCTTTCATAGAGGACCTCCGTGGGCATGGCACCCGTTCGTTTAGGATTCTGAACATCAATAGCCGAGCCATTCTGGCTCCGCGAGACGAACGCATCGGCGGCGAGGGCGCAAGGAGCGCCCGGCCAGAATGGCCGGGCTATATAGACTTGTTGTCGATCTTCGCGAAGAGCTGGTTCCCGGTCTTGCTGATTTCGCGTACCGGCTCCCAATCCTTCTTGTAATCAACGGGCGCAAACTTCACGTAGCCGGACTTGCCGAACGTCTTTTCGAGGCCGCTCCCCTTCCAATCGAATCCCAGCAACACTTCGCGAATGCCGTCGCGCAGTTGGGGCGTCAGGTTGTACACGTAGCCAACCACGCCCGAAGGATAAGGCTTCGACTCGTAAATGGCGTGTACCGCGTCGGCCGACACGGCGCCGTCGTTAATCATCCGCTGCAAGTAATCGCTGGCGACGGCGGCGGCCGGAAACTTCTTTTCCGCGACCCCCTTAATCGAGTTATCGTGCCCGTACGAAAAACCCCAGTTATAGTCGCGCTCCGGCTGCAGGTGGAATTCCTTCATCAGCGTCACCAGCGGCACGGTGCAGCCGCTGTTCGATTGCGGACGTACGAAGATCAGCCGCATGCCGCGCAGGTCCTGCGGCTCTTTGATGTCGCTCCCGGCGGGCACGATGATCTTCATCGTGTACTGAAAGTTGCCGTCCTTGTCGGCAAAGCAGGCCATGGGAACGAAGCCGGCTTCGTTCACCGCGCTTTGCACTTCGCCCGTCGAAAAACCGGTGATGTGCAAATCGCCCTTCTCGAGGGCTCGCATCTGCTCGTCGCGATCAGCGTAGCTGACGAAATTCACTTTGCGATCGAGCTTCTTCTCCAGCGCCGCCATCAACTCTTTCCAGGTGTTCTCATCTTCGTCGCCCGAGCCGGAAGCGATGTAGGAGAAGTTGATCTCCTTCGGGTCGATGCACTGCGCCGCGTCTTTTGGCGGGTCGGCGACCAGGTCCCCATCGGCGTCGGTAAACTTCTTGTCCAGCTTTTCAGGACCTTGATCGCCCAGCAGCCGCGACGCCATCGTGCGCTCAAGCTGCGTCTGCGCGCTGGTCTGCAAGTTGCCGCTGTACATCTTGGCCGCCCAGAAGATCAGGCCGATCGGCACAACGACCAAAAGCACGCGGGCAATCGAAAAGGAGGAACTGTTCGGGGCGTCGTTCATGAGAGATCGCCTTATGACGAACCGGTGATTTCGAGAAGCAGCGCACGACAGCGGCGGAAGGTCCCGCCCGCCCAGTGGGACGGGTCAGCATAACACCGCCCCGCGAGAAATCAAAGAAACGACGACTTGCGCCGTTCCAGTTGGCGCAAGCAATGAGCCGCGGGGCTTGCCCCCGCGGTCACGCCGTCAACTCCCGAGCCGCCCGCAGCGTGTTCACCAACAACATCACGCGCGTCAGCGGACCCACCCCGCCCGGAACCGGCGTCAGCCGCCCGGCGACTTCGCGGGCCGACCCAAAATCAACATCCCCGACCAGCCCGCTCTCCGTGCGGTTGATGCCGACGTCGATCACCGTCGCCCCCGGCCGGATCATCTCGCCGGTGACAAACGCGGCGCGCCCAATGGCGACCACCAAAATGTCCGCCTGCCGGGTGATCGCGGCCAAATCGCGCGTGCGGCTATGGCACAGCGTCACCGTGGCGTCGGCGCCGGGGCCGCGTTGGGCGAGCATGATCGACAGTGGCTTCCCGACAATGTCACTGCGGCCGACGACGACCACGTGCTGGCCGGAAATTGGAATGTCGTTGCGAATCAAGAGCTGCTGCACCGCCGCCGCCGTGCAGGGCAAAAACCGGGGATGACCCTGCACCATCAACCCCACGTTC
>JAICUM010000117.1 GCA_025935855.1 Pirellulales bacterium
TCGCCGGTGGTGGTGATGCGCGGGTCGTCGTCGAACGTCGGCCGGTGGCGAGCATAAGCCACCCAGACCGTCGGAACAACCAAGTAGGCAATCAGTAAATAGCAGACCACGAGGACGACGGACCGATGCATCCATCGCCGGCGGCTGGTATGCTTTCGCGGTTGTGTAGCTTCCGCCGCGTCGTTCATGCCGTCTCGCCTTTGCTGTCGCGGCACATTTCGCCGCATGGTTAGCCGCTTGTCACACGCCGGCGATGCGGCGCTTGTATTCGGCGAGCGCCGCGTCTAGCCGCTCGTGGGCCGTGGTGTCCCCGGGCACGTTATGCGACGGGTGGATGTGGAGCTTCACGCCGCGGTCGGCTAGGATTTCCGCCACGGTGCAGACGGTCATCCACACGCAGGTGATGAACGCCATCGTTGAAACCGGGCCGACCTTGTCCTGGTGATTCTTCAGCGGCACCGAGGCGTCTTCGGCCGGGGCGCAGGAATCGACCACGATGTCCGCGATGTCGAAGATCGTCTTCCCGCAGGAGTGTCGCGTCTTTTTGCCCTTGGCGGCGGCGGCCGAACCGTAGGCGATGACCTTCATGCCGCGCTTCTGGGCCTCTAGCGCCACGTCGATGTTCACGTTGTTGATTCCCGTGTGCGAAAAAATCCACATCGTGTCCCGCGAATCGAAGTTGTAGCCCTTCATGATCTCGACGCCGTAGCCTTCGGCCCGTTCCAAGTACAGGAATTGGTGGACGCCCATCTCACCGACAATGCGGGTGAAGAACGTCAGCGGCAGCTCGACCATGGGGTGAAAGCCGACAAATCCGCCGATGCGGGGGTACATTTCCTCGACCGGAATGGTGGCGTGGCCGCAGCCGAAGGTGTGCACCCAGCGGCCCGCTTGGATGGAATCGGCCATCGCTTCGGCGGCTCGGCGGATCGCCTCGCCCTGCGTCTCCTGAATGCGATTCATCACCGCGATGGAATTTTGCAGCCACTCGTTCGCTAGCGCGTTCATAGTTCTCCGGTATCTGAATGTCGTTTCAAAAAGCTGACCAAACCGCCAAGCAGTACCGCTGAACAAGCGAGACAGCCGAGCATCACTTTGGCGTACTGTTCGATTCCGTGAATTTGGGCAACGTAACCGAAACTCTTGTTGATAGCCATGTTGCCCAGCAGCGCGGCGACGAAAATCGCGCTGAACGCCGTGCCGGATTCTTGCGGGAACCGGTCGCCGACGTAGCTGAGCACAATTGGAAATATCGCCGCCAGGCCGCCGCCAATGAGCAGTGCGGCGCACAACGCCGCCGCATAGCTGCTGCTGTTGAGCAACGTGAACTCTCCGACCGCCGCGACGCCGAGGCTGGATAACAGCACCAGGCGAGAATCGAACGCTTTGAGCAGTTGGGAAAGCGCGAGCCGGGCGAGCATCATCGCCCCGGTCAGCGAAATCAATCCCAGCTGAATTCGCCATTCTTCGGTGGCGTGGCCGCTCAGGGTCACCTGCTTAAAGTACCGCGTCATCCAGTCGTTGGACATGCCCTCCATGCCGCTTTGAATGGCGAGGGCCAGCGCCGCCAGCAGAAAGACGGCGTCGCCCAGAAGTGCAGGGACGGCGTTCCACAAGGCGCTTTCGCTGCGCTGCTTGGCGGGCGGAAACTGAATGGACCAGGAAAAAGCGGCCGGCAGGAGCGTGACGGCGCCGACGCCGGCGATGATTTGGTGCAGGGGAAAGACCCGCGACAACAGGGCGATGGCGCCGGGCATCGACACGGCGCCGAGGCCAAAAAAGACGCCCAGCAAACTGAGCTTTGCGCCGCGCTCGCCTTCGCTCACATCGGCCGCCAGCGCGTTGGTAGCGCCGTTCAGCACGCCGCCGCCGAAGCCGATGAGCGCGACCCCTAATTGCACGACGCTTTTGTCGGTCGCGAAGGCGATGCATTCCAGCCCGCCGCCGACGATGAGCGACGCCGCGACGAGCATCCAGCGATACCCAAAGCGATCGACAATCGGCCCGAAAACAAGCGAGCCGGCAAGGATGCCCAGCGGCAACAGCGCGGTGAGCGTGCCGATCGAGTTGTTGTCGAGCTGAAACCGCTCGGCGAGCATGTTGCTCGAGGCGCCAACCGACAAGAACACAATGCCGAACAGAAGCATCCCCAAGCAAGCGGCGGTGAAGAGGAGGTTCTTGCGGTACATCACTCGTACCGGCGGCTTCCAGCCGCCGCGTTAAATCTTGATCTTTATTCGGCGGCTAGAAGCCGCCGCTACGGGCTAATGCTGCGGCGCCGTAAAGGGCCGCATCGCCGCCTAACTGTGACGCCTCGATGCTCACTCGCTTGAACGCCACGGGCTGCGCCCAACGGGCAGCCTCGTCGGCGATGGCGTTCAAGAACCGCGTTGCCGGTCCAAACACGCCCCCGCCGAAAATGATTTTTTCGGGATTAAAAACGCTGACCAGATTTGCCGTCGCCATGCCCCAGAACTTGATAGCGTCCTGCAAAACACCGCTTGCCGGGTGATCTCCGCGTTCATAAGCCTCGAACAACTCGCGCGTGGAAGACTTTTCGCCGTCATGCCCTTTTCCCGACCAGGCGCGCACCAAGCCCTCGCCGGAGGCATGACTTTCAAAACATCCCCAGTGACGATACTCGTCGCGAAACTCGGGATTAAGGGCCCACCAGCCGATGGCGCCCGCAATGCCGTGGGCGCCTTCGAGAACGTGGCCATCGGCCAAGATCCCGGCGCCGATGCCCGTGCCGACGGCGATGAAAATGGCGTCGCGGCAGTCGCGCGCCGCGCCGTGCCAGGCTTCGCCGAGAATGCAGGCGGCGCGATCACTGCCGACGGCGACGTTTATCCGTTGGTCGCCGATCGCCGCCCGGATTTCGTCTTTGAGCGGGTAATCTTCCCAGCCCGGGATGTTCGGCGCCCACACGCGGCCGGTCTTCGAATTAGCGATTCCCGGGACCGCCACGCCGACGCCGAGTACTTGTTTACCGAGTTCGGCCGCGGCGCGCCGCAAGCGGTTCACTTCTTGCGTGATTAGGCGCCCGACAGCGTCCCCGGTTCGGCCGTCAAGCGGCGTGGACTGTTTGAGCTCCGGCCGGCCGTCAGCCGTGAACAGCGCCGCGGCGAGCTTCGTCCCGCCCAGGTCGAGCGCGATCACCGTCTTGTCGGACATAGGCGCGCTGCTCATTGAAATGAATCGACGAGGTTCAGACGTAGGGCAATTGGCCTTTTTGGGCATTCGATAGTTCGACGAGCAGCTTGGCCAGCGCTTCAGTCACGGCCTCGAAGTAGCGGGCGCCCTTCTCGGCGGTCGCCTTCGCGGGATTGCCGCTGCCGGTGTCAGGATGGCTCTTCGACCAAGGCCGCGGCGTCCACACGCCGGGTTGATTCAACGCTGAAATGGCGAATGGCACACGCGGGCCCGGTCCTGCCTCGCCGAGTTCTATGAGTTCAGGACACAGGTGCAACAACAGGCTGGTTTCCATCTCGTCGGCATGATCGCCGGGCTCCTGAAACGTGGCCTTCGCCACGTCCGGCGCCATCTGGTAGAAGTTGGCGACGACAATGAGCAGCCCATATTCACCTTGAGCGTCGCGGACCAGCGGCTGGAACTGATTCCCACCGTGGGCGTTGAGAATGACCAAGCGATCAACGTCCTGTTTCACCAGCGAACGGGCGACGTCATTCAGAATCGCCGCGGCCGTCGCCGTGCGGAAGCTGATCGTGCACGCCTGATCGAGCTGCTGCTCGTCATTACCAAACGGAATCGTCGGCAGCACGGCGACTTTGGCGCCGCGCTCGTACGCCAGTTCCGCCGCTCGCTCGGCGACGCGCGTCGCTTCGATCACGTCCGTGCCGTAGGGCAGGTGCCGGTTGTGCGCTTCGGTTGCCCCCCACGGCAGGACCGCCACCCGCGGCGGCGACGCGGTGAGCTGCCGGTGGTTGGCTTCCATCAACAAGTAGGGTCGCGGCGGCTTCATTCGAGCGTTATCAGCAAATCGCCGGCTTCGACTTGCGTGCCCGTGGTCACGTGCACGGCGGCGACTTTGCCGGCCTTGTCGGCGGCAATGGTGGTTTCCATTTTCATCGCTTCGAGCGTCATCAGCTTCTGGCCTTGGGCCACTTTGTCGCCCGGCTGGACGGCGACGTTCACCACCATGCCCGGCATGCTGGAGCCGATTTGCTTGGCGTTGTTGGGATCGGCTTTCGGCCGAACGGCGGTTTCGGGTTCCAGCGAACAATCGACGACCGTGACCTCGCGCGGCTGGCCGTTCAGCTCGAAGAACACGGTCCGCGTGCCGTCGCTGTGCGGCTCGCTGACGGTGAGGAACTTGACGATCAGCGTCTTGCCGGGCTCGATTTCGATCGCCGCCTCCTCCTGCGGCTCCATGCCGTAGAGGAACACGGGCGTCGGCAGCACGCTGACGTCGGCGTATTGCCGCTGGTGATTCGCGAATTGCTCGAACACCTGCGGGTACATCAGGTGCGAGACGAGATCCTGCTCGGTCGGCTCTTCCTCGACGAGCTTGGTCACGATCTCTTTCGCTTCGGTGAGGTCGGCCGGCGGCAAGAGGTCGCCGGGGCGGCCTTCGAGCGGCTTTTCGCCACGCAGGATGCGTTTCTGCACGTCCGGGGGGAAGCCGAACACCGTTTGGCCCATGCGACCGCTCAAGAGGTCGATTACCGACTGCGGAAACGCGAGCTCTCGGTCGCTCTGCATGAGAGCGTCGGTCGTGAGGTCATTCGCTACGAGGAACAGCGCCATGTCGCCGACGGCTTTGGACGTGGGCGTCACCTTGATGATGTCGCCGAAGAGTTGGTTGACGTCGGCGTAGAGCTTGCAGACTTCCGGCCAGCGGTTGGCGAGGCCAAGGGCTTGCGCCTGCTGGAACAGGTTGGTGTACTGTCCGCCAGGCATTTCGTGCTGATACAAATCGGCGCCGGCGGCGAGGACCGGGCTTTCGAACGCCGTGTAGAACTCGCGGGTTTCGCGCCAGAACTCGCTGACCGCGTCCAGCTCGCCGGCGTTCAGCGTTGAGGCGCGCGGCGTGAAGCGCAGGCCTTCGACCATTGTGTTGAGATTTGGCTGTGCCGTACCGCCGGACATGGCGGCGAGGGCGCCGTCGGCGATGTCGAGCCCCGCTTCGGCGGCGTTCAGGATCGAGGCCGCGGCGACGCCGCTGGTGTCGTGCGTGTGAAAGTGAATGGGGAGGCCGATTTCCTGCTTCAAGGCCTTCACCAGCACGCTGGCCGCATGCGGCTTGAGCAGGCCGGCCATGTCCTTGATGGCCAGGATGTGGGCGCCCATCTGCTCCAGCTCTTTGGCGAGATCGACGTAATACTTGAGGCTGTACTTCGTGCGCTGCGGGTCGAGGATGTCGCCGGTGTAGCAGATGGCCGCCTCGCAAATGGCGCCGGCTTCGATCGCGGCTTCCATGGCGACGCGCATGTTGGGCGTCCAGTTGAGCGCGTCGAAGATGCGAAAGACGTCGATGCCCGCCGCGGCGGCTTCGCGCACGGTGAGCTTCACCACGTTGTCCGGATAGTTCGTGTAGCCGACGGCGCTCGACGCCCGAAGCAGCATCTGGAACAGGATGTTGGGAATCTTCTCGCGCAGCAGGGCGAGCCGCTGCCAGGGGGATTCCTTGAGGAACCGCATGGATACGTCGAAGGTGGCGCCGCCCCACATTTCGATCGAAAACAGCTGCGGCAGCTTGCGGGCGTAGGCGTCGGCGACGCGGGCCAGGTCGTAGGTGCGAACCCGCGTAGCAAGCAGCGACTGGTGAGCGTCGCGCATCGTGGTGTCGGTCCACAAGAGCGGCTTCTGGTCCTTGATCCACTGCGTGAACTTCTGAGCGCCCAACTCGCAGAAGCGATCGCGCGTGCCCTGCGGAATCGGCTGATGCTCATCGGTTTTTGGCCGGCGTGCCGGCGTGCGGCGCACGGCTTTCGCTTTGTTGCGAACCGTGGCGTTGCCGTTGACGATCTGCTCGCCGATGTAGGTGAGGAGCTTTGTGGCCCGATCGCGGCGCGGTGTGAACTCGAACAGCGACGGCGTTTCGTCGATGAACCGCGTCGTACACTCGCCGGCCCTGAACGTGGGATCGGTGACCAGCCGTAGCAGAAAGGGGATGTTCGTTTTCACCCCGCGAATGCGGAACTCTTGGAGGCAGCGCTCGGTCCGCTCGGCAGCGTCGTTAAACGTGCGGGCCCAGCATGTCAGCTTTACGAGCAGCGAATCGTAATATGGAAACACGACGGCGCCGGAGAAGGCCGTGCCGCCGTCGAGGCGGACGCCCATGCCGCCGGTCGAGCGGTAATGGGCGATGCGGCCGTAATCCGGCATGAAGCGATTCGACGGGTCCTCGGTCGTGACGCGGCACTGAATGGCGAAGCCGTGCGTTTCGACTTCCTCTTGAGCCGGAATGGCAATCGCCGGATCGCTAAGCGGCAAGCCGCTGGCGACGAGAAGTTGTGAGCGGACGACGTCGATGCCGGTGACTTCCTCGGTGACGGTGTGCTCGACCTGGATCCGCGGGTTCACTTCGATGAAGTAAAACTCGCCGCTGTCGGCATCGACGAGGAATTCGACCGTGCCGGCGTTGTCGTAGTTCACCTCGCGGCCAATCGCGAGGGCGGCGTTGCACAGGGCGTCGCGAATGGACGGGGCGAGATTTGGCGCCGGGGCGATTTCGACGACCTTCTGATGGCGCCGCTGGACCGAGCAATCGCGCTCGAAGAGGTGAACCAAGTTGCCGTGGCCGTCGCCGAGGAGCTGCACCTCGATGTGCCGGGCTCGCTGAATGAACTTCTCGACGAAGATGTCCGGACTGCCGAAGGCGGAGAGCGATTCACGGCGGGCGGCTTCGTAGGCGTCTTTGAAGTCCTTAGCCGCGGTGACAACGCGCATGCCGCGGCCGCCGCCGCCGTGAGCCGCCTTGAGGATGATCGGGAAGCCGAGCTTTTCGGCAGTGCGCTGGCCGTCAGCCGCGTCGACGATCGCTTTGTTCGAGCCGCCAAGGACGGGGACGCCGACTTTCTCGGCGATTTTGCGGGCCTCGATTTTGTCGCCGAGCTTGTGCAGCAGCTCGACCCGCGGGCCGACGAACGTAATGCCGGCGTCCTGGCAGGCCTGAGCGAACTTGGGATTCTCTGAGAGAAAGCCATAGCCGGGATGGATGGCGTCGATCTCGTGCGTGCGGGCCAGCTCGATGACCCCCTCGATGTTGAGATAGGCCTGCAGCGGCTCGCCCTTCTTGCCGATCGGGTAGGCCTCGTCCGCCTTGAAGCGGTGCAGCGCGTAGCGGTCCTCGTGCGAATACATCGCCACGGTGCGGATGCCCAATTCATGGGCGCTGCGAAAAACGCGGATGGCGATCTCGCTGCGGTTGGCGGCTAGTAGTCGTCGAATCGGTTTCATGAGGCTCCTTCAGGCCGCTGCGGGGGCTGTCGTTTGGCATCAGCTTGAACGCTCATTATGCCGGATAGTGCGGCGAGGGGTGAGGGGTGATCGAAGCCGATCGGCTCAAGGGTATTAGTCTTCCGAAGACGAGACGGGTTTCATCACGCCTCGGCGGTGGAAATAGACCTGGCTGGCGGCCATTCGCATCAGGGGCGAGGCGAGCATGGCGTTGAAGAGGAGGTCGCTTTGGAAGTGATCGAAGAGCAGCCGCAGGAGCCGCTTCGTGCGGAACTTGGGATAGGTCGCCGGGAGCCACTGATGCGGGTCCTGGCACTTGCCTTCGAGGAATTCGGCGACGGCGTGGCCGGCGGCGAGGCCGTGCTTGAGCGCGGTGTGAATCCCGCCGGCGGTGACGGGCGAGACCATGCCGGAGGCGTCGCCGATAAGTAGCGCCCGCTCGGTGGAGACGGGTCGCACGACTCCGCCGCAGGGGATGGCGCCGGCGCGGACGGCTGACGGTTCGCGGTTTCGCACGTCGGCGATTGAAGCGATCTTTTCGAGGAACTTGTCCATCACCCGTTTCATGGCCTCGGGATCGCGCGGCATGCGGCGCGCGAGGCCGATTTGGGTGACGCCGACGTTGGGAACCATCCAGCCGATGTAGCCGGGGGCGAGCTTGCGATCGAGGAAGCAGTGGAGACGGTCGTCGACGCCGAGCGCAAGGCCAGGGAATTCGTACTCCATGCCATAGAGGAATTTTTGGTTTTGGCCGAGGCCGAGGGATTTCGCCACGTGCGAGTTAGGTCCGTCGGCGCCGATGAGATATCGCGTGTCGCCGAGGTCGCCGAGCTGAAAGCCGCCGCGAATCCTCGTCGCGCCGGTGAAAGATGTTCCGACCGCGAGTTCGACGCCGGCCTCGCGCGCCTGGTCGGCGAGCCAGCGAATCACGTTGGGCGTATCAGTCGCGAGAAAGTAATAGCCCGGCGCGTCGAGATCGACATAGCGCATGTTGGGCGCGTACAGGCGGACGCCTGGGATCGTCCGAACGAGTTCCGGGGGCAGACGGTCAAATAGCGCGAACTGATCGACGACTTCTTTGACGATGATGCCCGTGGTGTGGAGCTTTTCGCCGGGATCGTGTTTGCGCTCCAAGACGCTGACCCGCAGGCCGCGGCGGGCAAGAGCCGTGGCGCTCGCCAAGCCGGCGAAACTGGCGCCAACGATGGTGCAATCAGAAGAGGCAGCTCGGCAAGGGCTAGCCAACGATGAAGCCCGTTAAAGAGTAACTATTCGAGCGTCGATCACTCACGTTAAAGCGCGAGACGGCCTTGGTTCGAGTGTGCGCAGGCGGGTGAATCGGCGTTTCGTAAAGCGGAGCAGCCTATGTCGCGGCCCATGCGCGGCGGGCGATGAGGCCGAAGCAATTTCGCAAGCCCAGCGCGGCGCCGATGGGCTGAAAGACGCTGTTCTGCGTACTGTAATACGAGATCAGCCGGCAATCAAATCCGCGCTCTCGGAGCAGCGATTGAATGGCGTTTTGGTCCAAGCCGTTTCGGGTGATGTGGTATTCGGCGTTGTCCGAATAGCAGTCCTCGAGATAGATGCCCCGACGGCGGCGAAGACGCCGGCGAATGCCCCCGATGACGTCGCCCTTTGATCCTCTGGAAAGCCGCCAGAGGAAGTAGCCAATGTCAGTGAACACGCGGGAGGGCAGCGCGACGGAGTCGTAGCGCAGCGGATCTTGAAAGGAGAAGAAGATGCCGTGCGGATTTAAGAGCGTCGTGCACTTGTCGATGAGCGACAAGTAATCGGGAATATGATGCAGAAAGGAATTGACGGCGACGATGTCGTACTTTTGAGTGGGATTTTGCAGCGTTTCGTTGATGTCCTGGCAATGGACCTCCAGCCGATCGCTGTGGCGGCGGCATTTTTCGCGTAGCTCGTTGAGCTGATTGCTCGAGATGTCGACCGCCGTGACGTGTGCCCCCAACTCCAAAAAGGGCAAGGTGACTGAACCTTCGCCCGCGCCGAGATCGAGGACGGTGGGCGTCGCGGCGTGACGCGCGGCCTCGTCGTAGACCTCGATCACGAGCTTTCCGTAGAGGCGGCGGAGCGATGCGTGCTTGATGTGGGGAGCGCCGTCGATGTAGGCTTCGACGTCCTTGCGACCGTAGGCCGTCTGGTTTGCCAGCGCGGCAATAAGGCTGACGCGCTCGTCCATAGCCTGTTCTCCTGGCACATGCACCCCGGGATCAGGCGGCGAAGCAGCGTTGACGCGGCCGTTGTTCATGGAATCGAGGGCTCACAAGCGTTGAGGCGGCCGCCGGCCGGCACGGCACAAATCCGGCTCCAGGGAGAAGATTTCATAGTAGACCGGCCCTGAGCAAGCGACAAGCTGTCGGCAACTCAGCGGGGTTGCGGCGAGCCGAAGGACGCAAGGCGGATTCCGCGCCACCGGCTTAACCGCGCCAATCAATAAAAAACCCCGCGCGGGCTGAAAGCCCGGCGGGGTTAAAATAAAACCTGGCGATACCTACTTTCGCGAGTGCTCTCACTATCATCGGCCCTAAGCGCTTAACTACTGTGTTCGGAATGGGAACAGGTGTTTCCACTTAGGTATGTTCGCCAGAAAAGCGCGTCGGGCGGTCAGGCCCGAGCGCGCTTGACGTTTCTGGTGTTTTGGTTTCTTTGCAAGAGCGGCTCCGCGGGGATGAACCGCCGCGGCTCGCTGATTGTATCCTTTGCCCTCCGCTAACCCTGACCAGGCTTGGTCAGGGTTGGCTGAAGCGGCGCGAGGCGCCGCTTCAAACTTCGAGAGCGTTTGATAAATGTGGCCAAGCGTTCGTCCATTAGTACCGGTTAGCTGAACGCATTACTGCGCTTACACATCCGGCCTATTGACCTGGTCGTCTTCCAGGGGACTTTCGGCTATTAGCCAACGAGACCTAATCTTGGAGCGGGCTTCACGCTTAGATGCCTTCAGCGTTTATCCGTTCCGACCATAGCTACCCAGCCGTACCGCTAGCGCGATAACTGGAACACCAGAGGGTCGTCCTTCTAAATCCTCTCGTACTAAAGAAGAACCTCCGCAAGTCTCGTACGCCCACAGTAGATAGGGACCGACCTGTCTCACGACGGTCTGAACCCAGCTCACGTACCACTTTCATCGGCGAACAGCCGAACCCTTGGGAGCTTCTCCACCCCCAGGATGTGATGAGCCGACATCGAGGTGCCAAACCGCTCCGCCGCTATGGACGCTCGGGAGCGATAAGCCTGTTATCCCCGGAGTACCTTTTATCTGTTGAGCGATAGCCCTTCCATACGGGACTACCGGATCACTAAGCCCTGCTTTCACATCTGCTCGACTCATGGGTCTCGCAGTTTAGCA
>JAICUM010000240.1 GCA_025935855.1 Pirellulales bacterium
ATTGGCGGCAGGCGAAACACATGCGGCGGCGGCAGGAGTTTTTCGTCAAGGCGAAGAAATCGGCGGCCAAGCCGCGGCATGTGTGTGCGGTGTGCGGCGTGACGAGCGATGATTCGCCGAAGATGCTGTTTCGGTACTGCTCAAAGTGCGCGGGACAGCAGTGCTATTGCCCGGAGCATATTCAAGATCACGTGCATGTGACGGAGGAGTTGGCGGGGAAGTGAAAGAATTCGGAAGGCGGAATTCGGAATTAGGCGGCGGGTGCGGTGACCAACGCCGGTTGCTCCAATGGTAGGAGCTGCAGCAGGTGATCGGTGGTGCGGGCGGTGGCGCCTTGTTGGGTGAGGACGAGTTGTTGGGCGCGGGCTCCGAGGGCGTGGGCTTCTTCTGGGTGGTCGAGCATGCGGCGGATGAAGGCTTCGAGCTCGGCTTCGTCGCGGACGACTTCGGCGGCGTTGGCGGCGAGGAGCTGGGCGACGATGTCGCGGAAGTTCCAGGTGTTCTCTCCGAAGCAGGTGGCGACGCCGTAGGCGGCGGGTTCGAGCATGTTCTGGCCGCCGCGGCTGCCGAAGCTGCCGCCGACGAAGCCGATCGCGGCGGCGCCCCACCAGGCGTTTAGTTCGCCGATGACGTCGATGAGCAGCGCGCTCCACCGGCGATGCGTAGCATCGCGGCTAGTGGCGGTTTGGAGTTCGGTGCGTCGCGCGAATGGTAAGCCGGAATGTTTCAATAGCGTGGCGACTTCTTCGAAGCGTTCTTTATGGCGCGGGACGAGGATCAGGCGCAGGTTGGGGTAAAGCGGGGCGAGGCGTTTGTAGATTTCGAGGGCGTAGCGCTCTTCGGGGTGCTGGGTGCTGCCGGCGATGAGGATGACGTCGTCGTTGGCGATGTCGGCGAGGGATTTTAATTCCGCGGTGCGCGGGTTGCGGCGGTTTGTTTGGGCCCCATCGAATTTGAGCGAGCCGGTGGCGACGACCGTTTCGGGGCAGGCGCCGAGCTGGCGGAAGCGCTCGGCGGTTTCTTCGTTTTGAGCGGCGATGAGGTCGAGCTGCCTCAGGACGTAGGCAACAAGCGGGCGGAGGCGGCGGTAGCCGCGGAAGCTGTTGTCGCTGAGGCGGCCGTTGATGATGGCCACTTTGGCGCCGCGGCGTTTGGCCGCGGCGATGAGGTTGGGCCAGAGCTCGAGCTCCGCGAGGATGAGCATCTCGGGCTTGATGCGGCGCATCGCGGCGGCGGCCGCCCAAGTGAAATCGAGCGGGCAGTAAAAGACAGTGTGGGCGGCGTATTGGCGGCGGGCGAGGTCGTAGCCGGTTTTGGTCGTCGTCGAGATGACGATTTTGTGCGTCGGTAGACGTTTGGTAAGTTCGGCGATCGTCGTCGCGAGGAGGTTCACTTCGCCGACGCTGACGGCGTGCAGCCAGATGCAGGGCTTATCGGATTGGCGACGTGGAACGAGGCCGAGGAATTTTTCGGCGAAGCCTTCGCGGTATTTGCCGTGGCGGAAAGCGGACCAGAGGATCCACGGCGCGGCAACAATCAGCAGCGCCAGATATGCGACGTTCAGCAGCCAGCCGATTAATCTCATGGAAGAATCCTTTCTTCCTTGCGAATCATAATGTCGCCCCCTCCGGGGCTTATCTTTACTCTGCGCCGTTGTCCGGGGGCTTACGCCCCCGGCTAGGTGATGTCGCCGGCTGCGCGGCTAATCGCTGCCGGGGCGCGGCTGAGTTCTACCGCTCTCGCGGCTACGTGCGGCCGCAGCAGTTTTTGTATTTTTTGCCGCTGCCGCAGGGGCAGGGAGCGTTGCGTTGGATTTTGTCGTCGCGGTTGCGGATCGGCTCCAGCTTTACCGCGGCTTGCGAGCCTTCAATCGCGGCTTGCTGCTGTTCGCTCATGGCGGCGCCGGGGGCGACTTCCTCCTTGATGGCGGCGGACTCGACCCACGTGCTGCCGACGAAGTTTTCGTCGAGCTGTTCCATCTTGAAGATGAGGTCGGTCACGTAGTTGGCGACCGAGGCCCACATCGTTTCGAACAGCTTCATGCCCTCTTTTTTGTACTCGACCTTGGGGTCGATCTGGGCGTAGCCGCGCAGGCCCACGCTGGAACGCAGGTGGTCCATCGTCAGCAGGTGTTCTTTCCAGGCCTGGTCGAGAATCTGCAGCAGCAGCGCCCGTTCGAGGCGGCGCATCTCCGGGCGGTACTTGTCTTCGACCAGTTGAGCGACGCGGCGGCGGGCGGCGTTGTGGTCGAGCCGGGCGAGATCGTCGTTCGAGACGTCGCAGTCGCAGGATTCCTTGAGCCAAGAGGCCAGGTCGGTGAGCTTACCATTGTGGCTGGTGGCCTGGCCGAGCGTGGACTCGGCGCCGGCGCTGCTGAACAGGGCGTCGATCTTGCTTCGTGCTTCGTCGGCGAGCTGGCAGGCGCGCTCGTTGTTCGCGCGGCTGTACTGGAGGAGCATCTCGCGGATTTCGTCGCGCTGCTTGTTGCGCAGGTCGTCGAGCGACAGGTCAACGCCGAAGCGGCGCTTAGCCCATTCGACCAGCTCCTCGCGCTGGAAGCCCTGCTTCTGGCCGCCGGCGGCGTGGCCGGCGAAGCGGTACAGGCCGGCGAGCACCGGGAACTCTGACTCGCGCTCGTCGTAGGCGGCGCGAGCCCGCTCGTGGGCCAGCGTGGTGAAGGCATTCGCATCGAGCTTCGCCATTTCATCGGGCGCGAGCTCGACGCCAAATTTGTCGTGCAGCCAGGCGCAGGCGGTCTTGATGCTGTAGTCGGGGTCGAGGAACCGGCGGAGTCCGTCGAGCTCGACTTTGTCGATCGCCTTGTGGGCGTCGGCGATGAGCTGCGTTGAAAGCTGCTCGCGGCCGATTTTCTTCAGATCGCGGTCGCGGTAGTTGGTGCCCCAGCGGGTGTTCGACCAATGGGCGAGCGCGGACCAATTCCACTCGGACTCATCTTCAACGTCTACTGGAAGATTCTCCTCGATGGCGTCCAGCACTTGGGACTCGCCTTTGCGCCGGGCTTCGTTGGTGGCCAGGCGGACGGCGTCGTCGAAGCTGGCGTTTCGGAAATCGCGGGCCGCGAGCTCGACGTTGAGCATGTTGCTCGCGGCGGCGGCGAAGGACTCGGTGCCGTAGTCGGGATCGAGAAAGGTCTGCAGGGCGCGCTCGACCTGTTCGTCGATCATCGCCATGATCAGGTCGCGGCAATTGTCGCCGTCGAGAATGCGCTGGCGATAGCCGTAGACGCGTTTGCGCTGCTCGTCCATCACCTCGTCGTACTCGAGGAGGTTTTTGCGAATCTCAAAGTTGCGCTCTTCGACCTTCTTCTGAGCGCCCTCGATGCGGCGGCTGACCATGCGGCTTTCGATGGCTTCGCCTTCCTTCATGCCGAGGCGGGTGAGGATGTTCTTCACCCACTCGCCGGCGAAGATGCGCATCAGGTCGTCTTCGAGCGACAGGTAGAAGCGGCTGCTGCCGGGGTCGCCCTGGCGACCGCAACGGCCGCGAAGCTGGAGGTCGATGCGGCGTGATTCGTGCCGTTCGGTGCCGACGATGTGCAGACCGCCGAGTGACTTAACGTGCTGGCCCTCCTCCTTCATCTTCTCGCGACGTTCGATCTGCGTGACGAGGGCCTCCCACTCATCGTGCGGCACTTCGAGACGCGTCGGATATTTGTCCTGGAGCTGTGCCCAGGCCATCGTTTCGGGGTTGCCGCCGAGGATGATGTCGGTGCCGCGGCCGGCCATATTGGTGGCGATGGTGACGGCGCCGAGGCGGCCAGCCTGGGCGACGATCTCTGCCTCGCGTTTGTGATGCTTGGCGTTGAGGACTTCGTGCTTGACGCCGCGGCGGCTGAGCAGCCCCGAAAGGCGTTCGCTCTTTTCGATCGACACGGTGCCGACGAGGATCGGCCGGCCCGGCGCTTGCATCTCGGCGATGCGGTCGCGGGTGACAGTTTCGGTCTTGCGCGATTCGTCCAGCTCCAGGGTGACGGCGCCCTCGTCCTCGCTCTTGAGCTTTCCGACGAGGAAGTCGCCATCCTTGAGCTGGATGGTGGTGTGGCGGTTCAGGCGTTCGATTTCCTCGGCGATGGCGATGAACTTTTCGCGTTCGCTGCGGTAAATGACGTCGGGGTGCTCCAGGCGGCGCATCGGCTTGTTGGTGGGAACGCCGATAACGTCGAGCTTGTAGATCTTCCAGAATTCGCCGGCTTCGGTGAGCGCGGTGCCCGTCATGCCGGCGATTTTTTTGTAGAGCTTGAAGAAATTCTGCAGCGTGATCGTGGCGAGGGTTTGGTTCTCCTCCTTGACCTGCACGCCTTCTTTGGCTTCGACGGCCTGGTGCAGGCCGTCGCTCCACTGGCGGCCTTCCATGAGGCGGCCCGTGAATTC
This sequence comes from Pirellulales bacterium, assembly GCA_025935855.1. GTDB lineage: Bacteria > Planctomycetota > Planctomycetia > Pirellulales > Lacipirellulaceae > Lacipirellula. The sequence goes on from JAICUM010000240.1 coordinate 4,392, forward strand.
ATCGACGATGATCACGCGACCTTCCTGGACCACATAGTTCACGTCGCGCTTGTAGAGGTGGTGGGCTTTGAGCGCGTTGTCGATCAGGTGCGGCCACTGCATGTTGCCGGCCGTGTAGAAGCTTTCGACGCCGGCCAGGCGCTCGGCCTCGCGCACGCCTTCGTCGGTGAGGTGTGCGGTGTGCTCCTTTTCCTTGACCTCGAAGTGGACTTCTGCTTTGAGCTGGCGAGCGAGCTTGTCGGCCTTGCTGTACTTGGTGACGTCATCCTGCGCCGGGCCGGAGATGATGAGCGGCGTGCGGGCTTCGTCGATGAGGATGTTGTCCACCTCGTCGACGATCGCGTAGTTGAGCGTGCCTTGGGCTTGCTGCTCACGCTTCGGGTAGCGATCGTCGTCGCGGGCGGCGACGCGCATGTTGTCGCGCAGGTAGTCGAAGCCGAATTCGTTGTTCGTGCCGTAGGTAATGTCGCAGGCGTAGGCCGCCTGGCGTTCGTCGGATTCCATGCCGCTCTGAATGGTTCCGACGGTGAGGCCGAGGTTGGTGTAGAGCGGGCCCATCCACTCCATGTCGCGGCGGGCGAGGTAGTCGTTCACCGTGACGATGTGAACGCCTTTGCCGGACAGCGCGTTGAGGTACGCCGGCAGCGTGGCGACGAGCGTCTTGCCTTCGCCGGTGACCATTTCGGCGATGGCGCCGTTGTGCAGGATCATGCCGCCCATGAGCTGGACGTCGTAGTGGCGCATGCCGAGGAAGCGGCGGCCTGATTCGCGGGCCACGGCGAAGGCTTCGACTAGGAGGTCGTCGAGCGTTTCGCCGGCGTCGAGGCGGCGTCGGAACTCGGCCGTTTGGGCCTTCAGCTCCTCGTCGCTGAGCTGCTTGTACTTCTCTTCGAGCGCGTTGATGGCCTCGACCCTCGGTTGGAGCTTGCGCAGGTAGCGAGCGTTTGCCGAGCCGAACAGGACGGTGATGCTCCGCTCGAAGCGGTTGAGAATGCCGTTGAAGAAAGTCGCGAGGACTTCCCAGATACGTTCCAGAACTTCCATCGTTTGCTCAACTGTTTGGGACGCTCGTCGCGGTGTTCCGCGCGCGTGTCCGCGGGCCAGGGGCGGCTGGATGCTCCGCCAGAAGCGGAGCTAAGTCAAAGCCGCCCCGCGGCGAGAAAAATCAAATTCTAGGAGGGCGAGCAGCGCTCGACGCTGGGTATTTTAGGCGAATTGGGCTGGCGAACCGAGGGTGATTGGGGACGGGCGGCGTGGAAAAAGCACGTAACCGCAAGGCGGCCAAAAGTTTATAGCGATGGCGGCGGTGGGTCAAGGCGAGTGAGTCGTGGATAAGGGTTCGGAATGGCGAGACGATTTAGCCACGGGGCTTGCCTCGCGGACCGCCGCGAGCGGCGGGGCTCAATGTGATTAAAGAGATTTACGGCGTGGTAGCGTTCGCTGTTCGCTCCAGGCGGGCGTCGAGCCAGTCGGCGTCGTCGCGCCGGTCGCCTTGGTCGGCGTAGCTCACTTCGAGGGCGAGCTGGTCGGCGGCGGCGAGATCGATGGCGATCGGCTGCGGCGGGTCGCCGCCGTGGACGGTGGGGCTGGCGTAGGCTTCGCGCCAATCGCCGCCTTCGTGCAGGAGGACGCGGAAGATGACGCTGCCCTCCCCTTTTGCTGCGTCGTCTAGGGCGATTTGGGCGGCGAAGCGGCTGAAGGTTTTATCCACGTTGTAGGTAAGCCTCGCCTGCGAGTGCATGCCGAGGCCCTTGGGGTAGTGTTCGCCGCCGACGATGAGGGGGCGATTGAGGACGTTCCGGTCGCGGCGGTAGGGCCAGTGGAGGTCGAGGTATGGCTGATAGCTGTAAGCGGTCGGCTGCAGGTCGCTGAGGTAGGCGATGTTTTCGTTGGAGGATTGCAGCGCGGCGATTGATGGCGGCGATGTTTTCAATTCGCCTGCCGAGAGGCTGGCGATGACGATTTGATCGCCTTGGCCGGCGAGCGAGTTGGCAGCGATCAGGCTTCCGTCCCGTAAGCCGACGAGGAGTTTCCTTGGCGCGGGGGTTTTGTGTTCATTTGAGTTCTGACGAGCCAGGACAAGCCCGCGGACTCGGGTGAGCGGGAGCTTGACGTCACCGATGGCGCTGTTGAAGGCGACGATGGTTTCCTTCTTCTTTGGAGCCGATTCGATCTCGGCGATGCTCTGAAGTTCGCCGATGAGGCGGTCGCCGTTGTCGAGGGCTAAAAGGTCTGTCTCCTGATTTGCGTGTTGTGCCTTAACTAGCTCATCGATGGTTGTGTGACGCGCGACGGCATCGAACGGCAGACGCCAGAAGGCGGCTTTGATCACGGAGCGATTGAGCGCGAGGGAGCCGAAGGCGGTGGTTCGAACGCTGGCTTGCTGGGCGTCTATTTGCAGCGCGGCCGCGTTGGCCCAGGAAGCGGGGAGCGTTAAGCGCGTGCCGTCGGCGAGGTGCAGTTGGTTGCCTGTTCGCGGCCACGGCGGGTTTGACCAGCGGACAAGTTGGTCGGGCGGGATGTTAAGTTCGTTCCCATCAGCGTTGCGAAAGATGAAATGGCCGTTGGCGGCGATGGTTTTGAACGCGGCATGATGAACTGCAGCGCCAATTGTGATGAGTTCCGACGGCGGAACTTCAGCGTCCCCCGCGGTCGCGAAACGGCAGAGACAAACGCTAACAACGACGGTGAACATCCGGCGAAGCGCGAGTTGGCCGATTGATGGGCTGTTCATCGCTGTAGGATCGGCAGGTAGTTGTTGGGCGTTTGCAGCACGATGAGGGCCATGGCGGTGGCGTATTCCGGGCCGACGGAGTCGAGCCACGAGCCGTCTTCGCGCTGTAGCTCCACGAGTTGGTCGCGGATCGTGGGGTACCACGATCGCCAGCGGTCGCCGCCGGCGTGCCACATGGCTTGGGCGGCGTAGTACTGGCCGTAGAAAAAGTAGGCGTCGGACCACGATGAATCTTTGCCCGGCGGATGGCGGGCGAGGTACTCGAGGCCGGCGGCGAC
>JAICUM010000281.1 GCA_025935855.1 Pirellulales bacterium
ACGCCGGCCAGCAGGCAGGCGCTCGGTTCCGGCACCCCGGTGATGACCAGGTTGTCGAAGATCTGAGCGTTGAACAACTGGTTGTTGGCCGATGAGTTGCCAGTCAGACCGGTGTCGTCATTGCCCAACGAAATCTGACTTCCACCGAACGTGAACGCGGAAACCGGAACCGTGGTGATCAACTTGTTATCGATCGACCATGTGATATTGGTTCCGTCGTTGTCGATTGTCCAGGTGTGCCAGGAGAAGCCCTGGACGCCTGCTGGGGTGGTTCCGCTCTGCGAGGACGCGAAGGAAACCTGGCCGGCGGGCGCCGACGTGCCGCCGAAGGAGGCGTAGTAGGGATCGGTGTTGGAGGCCGACGTGGCGCTTGTTCCGGCGGCGTAGTAGGAGCTATTTGCGGGTGTAGGCCGCGGCGAGATGGCGTCCACATACACGCGGTAGGCGCCGTTAGCTCCGCCGCCGTTGTCGCCAAAGGCTTCAACGAGCATGCCATCGTTGTTGACGATGTACTGAATGGCGTTTCCGCTAGTGCCCACGCCGACGGCTACGCCCGTGCTGCCATTGCTGCCGCTGGACGCGATGCTCGACCCGCCGATGTAGTTGGACCACACGTCCACCTGCAAGTTGTACTTGCTGGGTAGCGTGAGATTCTTGGTGATTACGGCCGTTGCTCCGACGACGGTGCCAGAAGAAGCCTGAAGGTTGTCGGTCCGCACGCGCAGACCAAGAGTCGATCCGTCGCCCGTGTGCGGTGCCGCGGGAATGGAAAGCCCGCCGGAAGCCGGGGCCGCGCCGTAGTCATACGCAAATGTGGCGTCACCGGAGGGTCCTGTTGCGCCAGCCGTAGCGTAGACAGTGTAGTTCGAAGATGTCGCGGCGCTGTTAAAGTTGTCGCTGTACAACGACGCCGCCGAGGCGACGGCGGGCAGGCTCGCTAACAAAAGCGCAGTAGCGAGCGCTGAAAAGAGTCTGTGTTGCATGGTGGAACCTCTCATTAGCGGTCTCATCAAAAGGGGTTACGAGGCAAAGTCCGATTCTAGGAGCCAAGGAGACGCCGGCCGTTCAGGCCGACTATTTAAGGCCCATTGGCTAGGTTAGCCAGCCGCCGATTGGTTCGTCAACAATTTTGCGGCAAACACAGGCCGGGTCGTGGGAGCCGGATGACGACACGGTAATTACTTGGGCGGGGCCGCGATGGAAGGGGCGTCGGCAGGAGCGGCGGTTGTTGGGGGGGCTGCGGCTGGGGGGGCCACGGGAGTGACGGGATTGGCGGTTTGGGGTTTGCCGACGTTTTTTTGCGGGTGGTTCTTGTAGGGCGTGTAAAGCGGATCGCCGATGAGCACCATCATCCAACTGTTCAGCGGTTGCGTGCGGTAATAACACTCCACCAGCGGCAGCTCGCCCCGCAACAGCAGCGCAAAGAACTCCTCTGGCCGCGGGAAGGCGAACAGGTATGGCTCGTACACGGGGCCGATGGTCGCGGCAACGCCGTCTTCGAGCATGCGTTTGCACCAGGCCTGGCTGTTCTCGTCATGCAGCGTGACGGCTTCGCTGCTGGCGAGATGATAGCCGACAGCGCCGGGCGCCCAGTCGAAGGCGTCCACGTATTTGCCGAGCGAGTACCAGCCGCAGTACAGGGCCGCGTTTGGGCATTGACCCGCTTGAAACAGCCCAGGCTTATCGTCGAGGACCACGGGAACGTCGGTTTGCTGCTTGACGCCGTCGGCGGTATGAATCAGCGCGCGGTCGTAATCCTCGTAGCTGCCAGGGGTAGCTTGCTGATCAGGCTTGGCAAGGCCGCGGGCGTCGAAGTAGGCCGTGCCTTTGAGACCTTCTTTCTCCACTTTGATGGCCGAATCGACGAGGCCTTTGGCGAGTAGGATGGTCGGCGCATCAAGCCGAGAGACCATCAGCGTGCGGTGGATTTTGCGAAGCTGCGAGTTGTCGTAGGCGGTTCGCAGGTAGTTCGGCTGCCAGCGGAGCAACTGGTAGCCATCTTCCCACATGATGAGCGAGAGTTCACTGTCGAAACTGGCGCCGGTCTCGTTCTTCTCGGCGTCTTTAAGCTGCTGGTCGAGCCATTCGACCGCGGCGGCGATGCCGTTGGCACGGTCGATGAGGCTGATGATGATCGCGTCGCGCTCGGCGGCAATGGCTTCCTGGTCGAGCAAGGCTTTCGCTTCGGCGAGGCCGGCGGCCTGGCCGCGCAGGGCGTCGAAGTCGCTGCGGGCGTTGGCGGGCAGGTCGCCGCCTTGCTGCTGTTGCTGCTGAATCCGCTGGCCGAGGGCGCCGAGCAGCACGTTGATGCCGCCGGCGGCGCTGGCGAGCTGCTGGATCCGAAGCTGCTGGGCAACGCGCTTTTGGGGATCGCTCAACTTACTCGAGCGACGCTGGGCGGCTTGCAGAGCTTTCTCAAGCTTATCCTTGAGTTGGGCCACTTCCGACTTGTCGCCGGCGGGCGGCTTCGGCTGTTCGGCCGATGGGGCTTCGGCGATTTCCGAGGCAATCTCGTTGAAGACCTCGACAATGCGATTGAGCTGCGAGACGCGCGCCTCGCGTTCGGCATGCAGGAACTCGCGGTAGGATTTCAGTTCTTCGGCCGGGGCGGGGCCGATCTTCAGCGGCACGTCGTACACCGTGACGAGGCACTTGAGCTTCTCTTTCGGGTCGTGCTCAGTGATCCACTTGTAGATTTCGGGGCGCACGGCCCAGCGCCACTTTTCGCGGTCGAGGACTTCGCCACGCGGCATATCCACGGTGCAGATATTGGCTAGCGGAATGCCGCGCTGCTGGGCATAGTACTTGGCGAGCCCTTCGGACTCTTTGCTGCCGCGGGCGGCGATGATTGCAATTTCCTCGGGCAGCAACTCGGCGGAGGCAGTGTGGCTGAGGAACAGCAACAGCGTGAGCAAGGCGAAGTGAAGCGGGCGGGGCAAGTTACACCTCATGCGGGCGATTGAACGCAAATCGTCATCAAAATTAGTAAGTCGAGGAACTGTGCTCCACAGCGGCTTGGCGAAGGGAAATCGAGTCACTGCGACTGGTCGCGGTGGATGGCGGCCAGGTCGTTTTGACCGAGGGCGGCGTAAGCGTCTGCAAGCGAGCGGTGGATCGACTTGGAGTTCGGCATGCCGTTGATCGCTAGCTCTAGGTCCTCGACTGCCTTTTGCCACTCCTTGAATCGCACCATGACCTGGCCCCGCGTCTCGTGGAATTGCGGCGAGTCGGGCGTCAGCGCGAGCGCGTTGTTTACGGCTTTGAGCGCTTCCTGCAGATCGGCGTCTTTGATTTCCAAGAGCGCACAGGCCAGGTTGTTCCAGGCCACGGCGTCTTTCGGTTCTTTCTCGACCGCGCGCTTGAGCAGATCGCGGGCTTCGGCCGGTTCGCCGGAGACGACGGCGTAGGTGCCGAGGATCTGCAGGATCACTTCCGGCGCGTGAGCGGATTTCTGCAGCTCATCAATGGCGGCTTTGGCAACGGCGGACTGTTTGCGCTGCGCATACAACAAACCGATCTGCCGATGGAGGGCCGCCGCGTCGCCGCCGAATTGGGCGGCCTGCAAAATCCTGGCCGCCACCAGGTGGGCGTCGGGCCGCGAATCTTGCATGGCCTCATCCACGGCGCGGCGCGCCCGCTCGGCAAGGGCCTTCTTCACCAGCGGATCATTTGGATAGTCACGGCTCCACGCATCGACAACGGAGCCTTGACGGTTCAAGTCGCCGATCAGCCCTTCGGCGATGGTCCACCAGCGATATTCTTCGGCCGATGTTTTCGAAATCTCCTGTTCGCTGTCCCCACCAATCTTCGCGTCTGGGTCGGACTTCGATGCGGCGAGCGCCTGTTCGCGCAGGCGATCGCCGAAATGAGCACGGATCGCTCGGGCGTCCTGCTTGGCGTCCTCGATTCGGCCGAGCGTGAGATCGACCGACATTTTTTGCATCGCGGCGGCCGGAATGAGATGAATGTGCGGCTCAAGAAGCTTAGCGGCTTCTTCGAGCTTTTTGTCTTCGGCCAGCCAGGCTGCGCGCAAAACCTGTAGCTGCGGAGGATCTATGCCGCCGGCCTTGAGCTGATCGAGATGGGCGCCAAGCAAGCGGTGAGTTTCCGCCGGCGGCAGGTGCAGCTCGTTTTTGATGAGCCGCTGGATGATCCACAAATGGGCCGGCGGATAGCCAGGCTCGTCGACAGGCGCGAGCTTCTGCATGCGCTCGTAGGCTTCCTGCAGCTTGCCGTCAGCGGCCAGCTTTTCGGCAGTGTTGTAGTCGGTGCGCTTGGTATCGACCCCAAGCTGAGCGAGCTTGCGCTCGTAGAATTGAACGGACCGGTAGTCCTTTTCCTCCGCGGCCTCCTTAACCGCGAGGCGATACTGCGTGGCGACGCTCTCACGGCCCCAAACCAGGCTCCAGGCAGTTCCGACTACCAGCGGCAAGAGCAGTACGACCGCCGGAATTCCCCAAACCAAGCGGCGATACGTGCGCGTGGCCAGCCAAGCGTAGAGAAAACCGCCAAGGGCGGCGATGGGTCGCCAGAGTGGTTGAGTTGCCCACGCGATTCGCAGGAATAGGCCATCCAGATTTAGTGCCTCGGCCAGTCGCCAGGCGCCGTGAGCGGCTGCCGCGGGCAGCACGGCCAGCTTTGCGAAGGGTGACGCGATGGCTTGCCGAACCGCCGCGGGAAGTACCGCCCTGCCCACGGCCGCCATCGCCGCCCAGATCATCCGGAACGGCCAGGTGACGAACCGAACCAACCCGACCAGCAAGGCGTCAGCGAAATCCAGGTTTTCTGTGCGATGCAAAAATGTGTGGGCAAGCATCGCCATCGCGCGCTCAAACGGCGCGACGACCGCCGAGCCGAAGTTGGCCAGGCTTTCGCCCGCTCGGAGGACGGCCTGCCTCAGTCGATAGGAAAGTGGGGGTCTCATCGTGTGTGTTTGCAGACGGCGCGCCTGAAGGACAGAACCCGCCTCTTATTTCACCTCGGCAATGCGTGAGCGGAAGAGTTCGCGCGCTTTAACGAGGAGGTCTCTCGCGTGGGCGCGGTCATTTTCCGTCGGCGTTTCGGACTTGACTAGGAATACCTGAACTTGAAACGCGACTTCCGAAGTTTGAACTTCTCGCGCATTGGTCAGGGCCCGCCAAGCGTCCTCCTTCAGGGAGAAGGACGGCAAATCGATCGGCTGGCCGTATTCATTGAAGGCGCAGGCGGTCAGGAATGAGCGTGAACCGTCGGGTTTTGTAAAATCGGCTTCCAGACGCGGCCAGCGCTTACCGTCTGTCGCGGGCTGGTCGGTCGGCGTGGATCTCGCGGCCAGTTCCCATCCGATGCCGCGATAACATACGGTCAGCTCGTGCCAGCCGCCAAGATAGGGAAAGTCGCACGAGACGAGATACAACTCACCATGCTCGTCTTGGTACTGGAACGTGCGAGAGTAGTTGCCCAGGACATTGTCTCGATCCCGCTCGTAATGCTGGAAATCGGCCCGTTGTAAATCACCGATGGCGGGCGGAAGCACCTCGGCATCAATCGCCAACGCCCGCTTGATGCAGGCGTCGGCTTGGTTTGAAGGCCCGGCGATCGACGCTGTGGTGGCGAACAGTCCGTACCAGACGGCAGGAATGACGAAGATGAACAAGGCGAGCGGCGCCAAGCTCGCATTGAAGGGCAACGACTTCCAGGCGATCGCCGGCGGCGCTGATTCAACTAACTCAGGTTCGTCGTCAAGGAGATCCGGCTCATGGGATTCAGCAATCGTTTGATCCCAGACGTTGACGAGTCGGCGACCCAAAACGGGCGGCTCACCGTAGAGTTCCTTCCACGCCGCGCCGATGGGCGCAAAAACGGTCGAGAGAATGGCATCGCTGCTGAGGAGCGCTAGGAAGGTGATCAGGAAGATGCCCAGGCTGAGCAATTCGTGCGGCGCGCCGGCCGACCAGTCGATATTCCAGTCATGGTAGGCCACGGCGATCAACCCGATGCGGACGGTGTTCATGACGGTCGCCCAGCAGACGCCGACAAGAACTAACGCAATGAGGTGAATCAGCGAGTGCTTTCGCCACACACTGTAGATCACCGCGCAAGCGACGACTGAGAGCAGACTGATGATGCCGCTGCAGGCGTCGTCGACGAAGAATTGTTTGCTCTGCAAGATGAGCGTGTTGCCCTCCATCAGATGAGGGACGCCCAAGACGTCCAGCATGAGACTGCTGGCGCGGCTACTGACGCGCTGCAGGGCGGTGATTAGTTGCTCATCGCGGCCCAGCGGCAGCGGCAAGATCACCCACAGCAGCAGCCAGGTCATCCACAACCCGGGCGCTTGAAGCGCTGACGAGACGGCGGCGAAAAAGGCGCCGACTAAGAGAATCAACGAAAGGAAGGCCAGCCAGGGACTTGTCGAGCGATACGCTTGCAGGAGTAGGAGCCAGGCGAAGGCGACCAGCGTTACGGCCGCGA
>JAICUM010000093.1 GCA_025935855.1 Pirellulales bacterium
CCGTGCGAGCAGGTCTGTCCGGTCGGCGCGACCAGCCACTCCGACGAGGGCCTCAACGAGATGACCTACAACCGCTGCATCGGCACGCGCTATTGCTCGAACAACTGCCCCTACAAAGTCCGCCGCTTCAACTATTTCGAATACAACGGCGACCCGACGCCGGTGCTCAAACTGCTGCACAATCCGGACGTCACCGTCCGCAGCCGCGGCGTCATGGAGAAGTGTACCTACTGCGTCCAGCGCATCGACCACGCCCGCATCGACGCCAAGAAAGCCGCCGTCGGCACCGGCCGAGCGCCGACGATCCCCGACGGCTCGCTCCAAACCGCCTGCCAACAAGCCTGCCCGACGCAGGCCATCGTCTTCGGCGACATCAACGACCCCAACAGCCGCGTCGCGAAGCTAAAGAAAGACCCACGCAACTACGGCACGCTTTCAGAGCTCGACACGCAACCCCGCACCACGTACCTCGTAAAACTCCGCAACCCAAACCCCGACCTCAAATCTAGCTAGAAGAACTGTCCGCAGATGTCGCAGAGAAACGCAGATAAATAGCAGCTCACTAGCCAAGGAGAAGTCAGAAGCATTTCGAATTATCTGCGAACATCTGCGTCATCTGCGGAAAACTTGATTTGCCGCATTAATTAATCATGTCTCAAGCCCAAGCCGACCAGCGATCGCCAGACGCCGCCACTCCGGTGATCGCGCCCGGCCACACCATCGCCTCGATCAGCGACAAGATCAGCGCCATCGTGCTCACCCGCGGCACGGCGCGCGGCTGGTGGATCGGCTTCGGCATCTCGCTCTTCTTCGTCAACGTCTTCATGGTGGCCGCCACTTACCTCATCGCCACCGGCATCGGCATCTGGGGAAACAACATCCCCGTCGCTTGGGGCGTCGGCATCCTCAACTTCGTCTGGTGGATCGGCATCGGCCACGCCGGCACGCTGATCTCCGCCATCCTGCTACTGCTGAACCAGTCCTGGCGCACCAGCATCAACCGCTTCGCCGAAGCGATGACGCTCTTCGCCGTCGCCTGCGCCGGCCTCTATCCGCTGCTGCATCTGGGCCGCGTGTGGGTGTTCTACTGGCTCTTGCCCTATCCCAGCACGATGGGCGTCTGGCCGCAGTTCCGCAGCGCGCTCGTGTGGGACGTCTTCGCCGTCTCCACGTACATGACCGTGTCGTTTTTGTTCTGGTTTGTCGGTCTGATCCCCGACCTTGCCACGCTGCGCGACCGCTCGCACAGCCGCGTCGGCCGGGTGATTTACGGCTTCCTCGCGATGGGCTGGCGCGGCTCGGCTCGCCATTGGAAGCGCTTCGAGGTGGCTTACCTGCTGCTCGCCGGCGTCGCCACGCCGCTAGTCGTCTCGGTCCACACGGTCGTCAGCTTCGACTTCGCCACGTCCATCGAGCCAGGCTGGCACACCACCATCTTTCCGCCGTACTTCGTCGCCGGCGCCATCTACTCCGGCTTCGCGATGGTCCTTACGCTCGCCATCCCGCTCCGCGCCGCCTACGGCCTGCAAGATTTCATCACCATGCGGCACCTGGAGAACATGGCCAAGGTCATGCTCGCCACCGCCCTCATGGTCGCCTACGGCTACATGTGCGAGGCCTTCTTCGGCTGGTACAGCGCGAACACCTACGAGGAGTACGTCGTTCACAACCGCTTTGCCGGTCCGTATCGCATTGCGTATTTCACGCTCATCGCCTGCAACGTCATCATTCCGCAGCTCTTGTGGATTCGCGCTGTTCGCATCCAGCCCGTCGTGCTGTGGATCATCGCCATCATTTGCAACGTCGGCATGTGGCTCGAGCGGTTCGTCATCATCGTCATCAGCCTCCACCGCGATTTTCTGCCGTCGTCCTGGGACATGTACTATCCCACCTTCTGGGACTACGCCACCTTCGCGGGCACGCTCGGCCTGTTCTTCTTCCTGTTGTTCTTGTTCATCCGCTTCCTGCCGATGATCTCGATCTTCGAGATGCGGGAGCTGGTGCACCGCACGGAGGAAGACCATGCCTGACCATCTTCTGCTCGAAGCCGCCGCGCCGCCGGACGTATACGGCGTGCTCGGCGAATTCCCCTCGGCCGACCAGCTCGTCGAAGCGGCCCGCCTCGCCCACGAAGCCGGCTACCGTCGCATGGACGCCTATTCGCCGTTCCCGGTACACGGCCTGGCCGAAGCGCTGGGCGCCCGCGCCACCCGGCTGTCGTTCGTCGTGCTCCTGGGCGGCATCACCGGCGGCGTGCTTGGATACCTGCTTCAGTACTACTGCGTGGTGGTTAGCTACCCGCTGAACATCGGCGGTCGCCCGTACCACACCTGGCCTTCCTTCATCCCGATCACCTTCGAGATGACGATCCTCGGCGCCGCCCTCGCCGCGGTCTTCGGCATGTTGGCCCTGAACGGCCTGCCAAGGCCCCACCATCCGCTGTTCGCCGTCCCCGAATTCAACCAGGCGTCCCACAGTCGCTTTTTCCTGTGCCTCGAAGCCCGCGACCCGCACTTCGACCTGGATCGCTCCCAAGAATTCCTCACCCACGCCGGCGCCACCTACATCACGATCGTCGAGAGTTGATCGAGTTATGAAGAAGCTGATTCGGCAATACGAACCGAATCCCCCTCTCCCTCCGGGAGAGGGCCGGGGTGAGGGCGCATCGCGCACCCGCTTCCCCTTCCCGCCGCGTTCCCGCTTCCCCTTGCCACTGATCGTCCTATCGGTCGCGCTGCTCGGCTGCCACACCGACATGTACGACCAACCGCGCTACGAAGCGCTCGAAAAGAGCGATTTCTTCAAAGACGGCCGCGCCTCCCGCCCGCTCGTCGCCGGCACGGTCCAGTACCAGGCCCCGCCGGCTGACGACGTGATGCATACCGGCAAACAGAACGGTCAGCTCGCCACCGAGCTGCCCGTCACCCTCACCCCTGCCCTGCTGGAGCGTGGCCACGAGCGATTCAACATCTACTGCAGCGTCTGCCACGGCCGCACCGGCACGGGGGACGGCATGATCGTCCAGCGCGGCTACCGCCAGCCGCCCACCTTCCACAGTGACCGCCTCCGCGGCGCCCCCGTCGGCCACTTCTTCGACGTCATGACGAACGGCTTCGGCGCCATGCCGTCGTATTCATTGCAAGTCCCCGTCGAAGACCGCTGGGCCATCGCCGCCTACATCCGCGCCCTGCAACTCAGCCAATACGCCGCCGTCGACCAAATCCCCGACGACGTGAAGCAACAACTCAAGTCCACACAAACTACAGATCACCCAGATGCACGCGAATAGATGAGCAGCCCGATGCTAGATGCTAGATGCTAGATGCGTGAATGACACGCGTCCAGCATCGAGCATCCAGCATCCAGCATCCCGAAAACCCCTCCCCAATGTCCAACATCCAGCCCCAACGCCGAACACGCTCCTGGCTGATCGCCCTCATTGCGATCCTCGCCGGCGGCGCCGTCGCCTGGCTTGGCTGGACCCGCGCCCGCGAACAGTTCTTCTACTCCTATCTCGTCGCCTGGATCTTCTGGACCGGTCTTTCCGTCGGCTCGCTCGGCGTGGTCCTCCTGCACAATGTCACCGGCGGGCACTGGGGCTACGCCATTCGCCCCATCGCCCGCGCCGCCGCCGGCGTATTGCCCCTCATGGCGATCCTGTTCGTCCCCATCGCGCTCAATACGATACGTCTCTACGAATGGGCCGACCCCTATGTCGTCGAAAATGACCCGGCCTTGCAGCACAAAGCGCCTTACCTGAACACCGACAGCTTCCAACTCCGCGCCGCCATCTACTTCGCCTTCTGGTTTCTGCTGCTCGTCCTGCTCGCCTGGCAAAACCGTTCCGCCCCGCTGCCGGACACGCCCGCCGATCGCCGCTTCCGCCGCCTCAGCGGCCAGGGCCTTGCGCTGCACGGCGTCGCCGTCACCTTCGCCTCGGTCGATTGGCTCATGTCGCTCGAGCCGCACTGGTTCTCCAGCATCTACGGCCTCATCGTCTTTGTCTCCCAGGGCCTGCTCGGCTTGGCCTTCGCCATTTTCATCCGCACGATCGCCGACTGCCGCAGCGCGGTGCTCCCCGCGCCGGAAGCCAACGTCCTGCACGACCTCGGCAAGCTGCTCCTGGCGTTCATCATGTTCTGGGCCTATGTCGCGTTCTCGCAGTTCCTCTTGATCTGGTACGGCAACCTGCCCGAGGAAGTCATTTGGTATAACAAGCGGATCGAGGGCCAGTGGGCGCCGGTGGCGCTCGCGCTCGTGGCCTTGCACTTCGCCGTGCCGTTCTGTTTGCTCTTAAGCCGCAAGTGGAAACGCGACCCGCGGCGCCTCGGCGCCACCGCCGCGCTGATCATCGTCATGGATTGGGTCTACTTCCTGTGGATGGTTGAGCCAACCGCCGAGCACGGCCGGCTCTCCTACGTCCCCTGGCTCGACCTCGGCCTCACCGCCGCCATCGGCGGCGTGTGGTGGCTCATCTTTTTGCTGCTGCTGCCGCCGCTAGCCGCGGTGCGCGTGGAACCGGAATCCGCGGAGGAGCGCCATGGGTGAAGCCCCCCGTCATCCGCCGCAAGTGCATACCACGGCCGCTGCCGCGCATGAAACAAGCGACGTCAGCATCCGGCCGCTGGCCATCTTCCTCGCCTGGCTGACCGCATTGATCATTGTCGTGCTCATCGTTTGCGCCTGGCTGTTTTCGGTGCTAGAGCACAGCGCCGAGCGCCGCGAGCCCGAGCCCTCGCCGCTCGCCGAAGAGCATCCGCAAACGCGCGGCCCGCTCTTGCAAGTCTCCGCCCGCGAGGATTTGAAAACGCTGCGCGCTCGCGAAGAGGATTTGCTCACGTCGGCGGCGTGGATCGACAAAGACCGCCAGCTCGCCCGCATTCCGATCGATCGCGCGATGCAAGTCGTCGCCCAGCACGGCCTGCCCAACTGGCCGCCGCCAGAAATCAAAAGCCAACCCGGATCAAACGAACGCGCCCCCCTCAATCCCGCCGCCAACTCCCCCCAAGGAACGGGCCAAACCACCCCCGTCCAAGAGGGCGCCCACCCATGACCACCAAAACCCGCAACCACGCCACTCCCCCCGCCGCTTGCGGCTTAGCGGCATTCGTTTGTAAAGCAGCTCGTGCAGTCCTCATTTCGACGATGTTCTTCTGCCGCACAGCATTCGCCCACCAAGAAGACGCCTCCCTCAAACCCCCCGAAGCCGCGCTGCTCGCCAGCGTCGCCTTCAGTCAACATCTCAACCAGCAGCTCCCGCTCGACGCCAAATTCACCAACGACCGCGGCGAACAGGTCACCCTCCGCGAGTGCATCGCCGGCAAGCCGACGATCTTCGTCTTCGCCTACTACCGCTGCACCATGCTCTGCAACCAGGTGCTCAACGGCGTCGCTCGCGCCATGCAAGCCATTAACCTGCGTTCCGGCGAGGACTATAGCGTCGTCGTCGTGAGCATCGATCCCACCGACACTGTCCAGCTCGCCGCCGAAAAGAAGGACGCCGTTGTCCACGCCTTCCGCCGCCATGCCACCGGCGAAGGCTGGAATTTCCTCATCGCCGACCCGGCCGTCGTCTCCGCCCTCGCCACTACCGTCGGCTTTCAATACCAGTACGACGAAAAAAGCAAAGAATACGCCCACGCCTCCGGAGCCATCATCCTCACGCCCGAGGGTCGTACCTCGCGCTACCTCTATGGCATCGACTTCCCCACCCGCGACATGCGCCTCAGCCTCGTCGAAGCGTCATCCGGCAAAATCGGCTCTCCGGTCGATGAGCTGCTGCTCTACTGCTTCCACTACGACCCCATCACCGGCCGCTACGGCCTGGCCATCATGCGCCTGCTCCGCGCCGTCAGCATCGCCACCGTCGCCGCCATCGCCGGCTACATCACCGTCTCCCTCCGCAAGGAGCGAAAGCAGACCAACATGTCTACAAGGGGAGAGGCGCCGTGAAACGGCCAACCTTAAGAATCACGAACACCACGCATTCGTTGATAATAGCCCCGCCTTTCCAAGGCGGGGTCAGTAGGCCAATTGCATCTGTCGGCCGAGCCTCCGCGTCGCTTCCATTGGCGGTTTGCCGAGGCCGAAATGATCCGCGGATCGGTTTCGTCCTCAATAAATCGCCGATTGATGGCAACCGTCGCTTCGGCCGAATGCAGTTCTCGCGACCAGAACCCCGCCTTAAAAGGCGGGGCTATGAGGAACGCTCGGCAGTCTCACAACCGTCCACCGCTAGCTACGCTCAGAT
This sequence comes from Pirellulales bacterium, assembly GCA_025935855.1. Classification (GTDB taxonomy): domain Bacteria; phylum Planctomycetota; class Planctomycetia; order Pirellulales; family Lacipirellulaceae; genus Lacipirellula. The sequence continues at coordinate 6,251 of JAICUM010000093.1, forward strand.
GCGCTTGAATTAAATGAACACGGAGTTCGAACTATTCCCCGAAGCCGCCTCGACCAATGCCCCGTTGGTCGATCATCTCTACCTGTTCATGCTCGCGTTTTCCTGCGTGATGACGATCCTCGTGGCGTTTTTGGTCTTTTACTTCGCGATCAAATACCGCCGCGGAAACAACCGCGTGGATCGCACCCAGACTCCCCCCAGCAATCGGGCTGAGCTCATCTGGATCGCCCTCTCGGTTCCGTTCCTGATGTTCATCTTCGTCTGGGGCGCCCGCGTCTGCTTCGCCCTGGTCCGCCCGCCGCAGAACGCCATGCCAATCACCGTCGTCGCCAAGCAGTGGATGTGGAAATTCCAGCACCCCGAAGGCCGCCGCGAGATCGACACGCTTCACATCCCCATCAATCAGCCGGTCCACTTGCAAATGATCAGCCAGGACGTGATTCACAGCTTTTTCGTTCCCGTCTTCCGCGTGAAACAGGACGTGCTGCCCGGCCGCTACACGAACGAATGGTTCCAGGCCACCAAGCCCGGCGAATACCGCCTCTACTGCGCCGAATACTGCGGCACGAACCACTCCCGCATGCACGGCCGCATTATCGTGCAAACGCCCGAAGACTTCGCCGACTGGCTCGCCGGCGGCACGGGCAGCGAAGAGCCGCCTGAGGTGGCCGGCCAAAAGCTCTTCGAGCAGCTCCAGTGCGCCACCTGCCACCGCCCCGGCGCCTCGGGCGCCCAACAGCGCGGCCCGTCGCTCGAAGGCGTCTACCAGCAGCCGGTCGCCTTGAACAACGGCCGAACGATCACCGCCGACGACGCGTATCTCCGCGAATCCATCCTCCGCCCCACGGCGAAAGTCGTCGCCGGCTTCCAACCCATCATGCCCACCTTCGAAGGCCAGGTGAGCGAAGAAGGCGTTCTGAACCTGATCGCCTACATCAAGTCGCTCGGCAAGCAAGGCGAACCCAATCCCCCTCCCTCGAAGGGAGGGGTAAGGGGAGGGATTCCCGACGCATCCAAAAGCAAAGAGCCAAGCGGCGCAACGCGTTCGTCGCAAGTCCCCTCATCCGACCTCTCCCCAGAGGCGAAAGGAGGCACGCCATGAGCGCCGTCCTCGAACCTGCGGCCGATGCTCCCGCGAAAGCCGGCCAGACAAACGCCGCGGAGAAGCAACCATGAGCGCCACCCTCGAAGCTCCCGCCATCCCCCCGGCCACGCCGCCCACGCGCCTACCGCGCAACTACCTCAACGCCGCGTACACGGTGCGCTCCTGGCTGCTCACGATCGACCATAAGCGTATCGCCATCCTTTACTTGCTCGGCGTCACGGTCTTCTTCTGCATCGGCGGCGCCGCAGCAGTGCTGTTCCGTTTGGAGCTCATGACGCCCGAAGCCGACCTGGTCGAATCGGAAACCTACAACAAGCTCTTCACGCTCCACGGCGTGATGATGATCTTCTTCTTCCTCATCCCCGCCATCCCCGCGGTGCTCGGCAACTTCCTCATTCCGATCATGATCGGCGCCCGCGACATGGCGTTCCCGCGCATCAACTTGCTCAGTTGGTACCTGTTCATGATCGGCGGCGCCTTCACGTTGTTCGTCACCGTCGCTGGAGGCGTCGACACCGGTTGGACCTTCTACGCACCTTATAGCAGCACCTACAGCAACACCTATGTGATGGCCACCGCCGTCGGCATCTTCATCACCGGTTTTTCCTCCATTCTCACCGGGCTGAATTTCATCGTCACCGTGCATAAAATGCGCGCCCCCGGCATGACTTGGTTCCGTCTGCCGCTCTTTATTTGGTCGCACTACGCCACCGCGCTCATCATGATCCTCGGCACGCCGGTCGTCGCCATGGCCATTCTGCTGGTGGCCCTGGAGCGCGGCTTCGGCATCGGCATTTTCGACCCCAAACTCGGCGGCGATCCCATCCTCTTTCAGCACCTCTTCTGGTTCTACTCCCACCCCGCCGTGTACATCATGGTGCTCCCCGCCATGGGCGTTGAAAGCGAGCTCATCGCCGCCTTCACGAAGAACCGCATCTTCGGATACAAGTTCGTCGCCTTTTCCAGCCTCGCCATCGCCATCCTCAGCTTCCTCGTTTGGGGACACCATTTATTCGTCTCCGGACAAAGCATCTACGCCGGGATGATCTTCTCCATGCTCAGCATGCTCATCGCCATCCCTTCGGCGATCAAAGTCTTAAACTGGACTGCCACGCTCCGTAAGGGAAGCATCACCTTTGACACCCCGCTGCTGTACGCCCTCGGCTTCATCGGCCTGTTCACCCTCGGCGGCCTCACCGGCCTGTTCCTCGCCGCCATGGGCATCGACGTCCACGTCCACGACACCTACTTCATCGTCGCCCATTTCCATTACATCATGGTCGGCGGCACGGTCATGGCCTATCTCGGCGGCATCCACTTTTGGTGGCCGAAAATCACCGGCCGCATGTATCCCGAAGGTTGGGCCCGCTTATCCGCCGTCCTCGTGTTCGTCGGCTTCAACCTCACGTTTTTTCCCCAGTTCATCCTCGGCTACAACGGCATGCCCCGCCGCTACCACGTCTACGACCCCGGCTTCCAGGTGCTAAACGTCATGTCCTCGGCCGGAGCCTCGATCCTCGGCATCGCCTACCTGTTCCCCATCACCTACCTCATTTGGTCGCTCAAGTACGGCCCCATCGCCGGACCCAATCCCTGGAACGCCGTCGGTCTGGAATGGATGACCAGCTCCCCGCCGCCAACGCACAACTTCGCTCACACGCCCATCGTGGATTTCGAAGCCTATGAGTACCCCAGCAGCAGCGCCGCCATTGCCGATACACACGGCAATTGACCGCCCGCACTTCGCCCTCCAATTCGACGACTACCACCAGCAGTACGACGCCTGCGTGCTGGGGATGTGGGTGTTTCTCGTCACCGAGGTTATGTTCTTCGGCGCCATCTTCACCGGCTACGCCGTTTACCGCATGCTCCATCACGACGCCTTCGCGATGGCCAGCAATGAACTGGACATCACACTCGGCACGATCAACACCTTCGTCCTACTCACCAGCAGCCTTACCATGGCCCTGGCCGTCCGCGCCGGCCACGTCGGCAATTCCAAACGGGTCGGCCAGCTCATCGTCCTCACGATGATCCTCGGCGCCACATTTCTCGGCATCAAGTTCTTCGAGTACTACCACAAATACGAAGACCACATGGCGCCCGCCTTCGGCCTGCCATTTGAAGCGCCGAAAGCCGTCAACGACGCCGGTCTTGCCGGGCCCTTCCAGCTCTTTCTCAGCTTCTACTTCGGCATGACCGGCGTCCACGCCCTGCACATGATCATCGGCCTGGGGCTGCTTTCCCAGTTCCTGCCGCGCTCCAGCCGAATAGCTCCCGCCCCCGGCGCCGCCGTTCTCAGCGCCCTGAACATCGAGGTCGTCGGCCTCTACTGGCACTTTGTCGATCTGGTGTGGATCTTCCTGTTTCCCATGCTCTACCTCATTGACCGCAGCGACACGATATGAGCGCCGCCCAAGCCAGCCTGAAGACCTACTTCACCGTGTACGCGCTGCTCATCGTCGGCCTCGCGGCGACGGTCGCCGTCGCGTTCGTCCACCTCGGCTTTTGGAACCTCCCCGCCGCGCTCGCCATCGCCTTTTTCAAGGCGACGTTAGTCGTTCTGATCTTCATGCACGTCAAATACTCGCCGCGCCTCACCTGGATTGTCGTCTCCGCCGGCCTCATCTGGTTCGCGATCATGCTCGCCCTCACCATCGCCGACTACGTCAGCCGCTCCTGGATTCCGGAACGCCCCTACTCCGTCCAGCCCACCGAACCGCAAGGCCTCGAGCCGCCCCGCTCTTTTCAAACCCCCGGCAATAAAGCCGCCCCCACCGCGAAAGCCCAGTAGGTCCCGCCTGCCAGGCGGGACCTTAGTCTCCTTATTCCTATTCCGCGGCGTTTGATTTGGCGACAAACCGCCACGGGGTGCGCAGGCCTCGCTCGGCAAGCGAGACCTACTGGCTACACTGAACCCCATGCCCAACTCCGTCGAGCTACAAGCCGTCTCCAAATCCTTCGGCCAAACGCTCGCCGTCGATTCGCTCGACCTCGCCGTCCCCGAAGGCTCGATCTACGGCTTCATCGGCCCGAACGGCTCCGGCAAAACCACCACCCTCCGCCTCATCCTCCGCATCTTTCAGCCCGACTCCGGCCGCGTCGCCGTCCTGGGCCAGGACCGCGGCGCCGTCGCCGATGAGCGCATCGGCTACCTCCCCGAAGAACGCGGCCTCTACAAGCGGATGAAAGTCCGCCCGCTGATCGAATACTTCGCCCACCTGAAGGGCTTCTACAACTGCCGCGCGGAAGTCGATCAATGGCTCCGCCGCCTCGACGCCGCCGATTGGGCCGACAAGAAAATCGAAGCCCTCTCCAAAGGCATGGCCCAGAAAATCCAGTTCATCGCCGCCGTCATCGCCCGGCCGAAGCTGCTCATCCTCGACGAACCCTTCTCCGGACTCGACCCGGTGAACATGGAAGTCCTCAAGGAAGCGGTTCTCGCCCTGCGAGCCGAAGGCACGACGATCATCTTTTCCACGCACGACATGAGCGTCGCCGAGCGCCTTTGCGACACGGTCTTCATGATCTTCCAAGGCAAAAAAGTCCTCGACGGCTCGCTCGACTCAATCCAAAGCCGCTATCCGGTAAACCGCCTCCGCGTCCGCCTCGCCGCCGGCGCCGCGCTCCCCGAGCGCCTCGAAGGCGCCGCCGACGTTGCCGGAAACGGCGTCTTCCAGGAAGTCACGCTCTCCCCAAACACCCGCCCGCAAACCATCCTTCAACAACTCGCCCAGCACTACGAAGTCGAGCACTTCGAAGTGATCCGCCCCACACTCCACGACATCTTCGTCCAAATCGCCCGCCCCAACGCCTCTTCCCCGAACCCTGAACTCTGAACCCTGAACCCCGATGCGCAAACTCCTCACTATCGCCAAGCGCGAATACGGCGCCATGGTCGCCACCAAGGCGTTCCTCATCTCCGTCACCCTCATGCCGCTGCTCATGTTCGGCGGCATCTTTTTCTCCGCCCACTTGGAAAACCTCGGCCAGCGCCCCGAAATACACATCATGGTCGCCGACGGCTCCGGCGGCGCCCTCTTCGACGAGCTCAAAAAAGCCGCCGACGCCCGCAACGCCGCCCTCGCTCAACCGCCCGAACAGCCCTTCCCTGCCGAAACCATCGCCGACAACGCCAACCCAACGCGGGTGAAGCCGCGTGACGTCGCCAAACAAGTCTCGCGCCTCCCCTCGCAGTCGAAGTACGTCCTCGAGCGCTTCCCCAAGGACCAGCTTACCGACGAAGACCGCCTCGCCCTCTCCAACCGCGTCCGCACCGAACAGCTCGCGGCCTTCGTCGAGCTCCCCGCCGATCTCGCCGCCGTGAAGCCCTCTGACCAGAAGGCCCGCTTCTACGCGCAAAACGCCCTCCTCTCCCCCGAACGCCGCTGGGTCGAAGAAGGCGTCAACGAAGCCGTCCGCGCCCGCCGCTTCGCCGAGCTGAAGCTCGACCCCGCCGTCGTCCGCCAGGCCACCGCCCCCGTCGCCGTCCTCTCCCTCGGCCTCTACAAAGAGGCCGCCGGCGGCCGCATCCTCGGCGCCGACGAAA
>JAICUM010000088.1 GCA_025935855.1 Pirellulales bacterium
CGCCAATGAAAGGGCGGCGGCGACAGACCGGCGGCTGCGCGATGGCTGTGCGATCGCGGGCGCGAGTTCGGCAACCGTTTTAAGGTGACCGTCCGCAAATGCGGCTGTCGAAGCGGCGAGGCGGCGATTCACTTCGCGCTTATAGAATACGGCGGTGAGCGACGCCTTGATGGCTGCCGCGAGCAAACCGGACATCGCGGCGCCTTGGATTCCCCAGGCCACCACGAGCGGAATGCCGGCCGCCAGGTTCAGTACGATCCCGGAGGCCTGGCACGCGAAATCGAGGTCCGGCCGCTGGAGGGCGACGAGCGCACGAGCGGCCGGCATCGCCGCCGCAGCGATCAATTGGGCGACGAGCAACAGCACGAGCGTCGTTTGCGTTCCGACATACTCCGGCCCGTAGATCCACGGCGTGAGATACGCGCTCATGCTGGCCATCACGAGCGTGAACGCCGCCATGACCAGCGTGATCCAGGCGGTGGCCTGCCACATGAGATGGTCGGCGGCCGCGACGCCGCCCTTGTCTTCCGCGGCGGCGAATTGAGGCAGCAAGAGATTGCTAAGCGCGATTTGCAATGGACCCGAAAGCGTGGCGATGGCCGCGCACGCGGCGTAGATGCCGACGTTTCGCTCGTCGAGCGCCAGTGCCAGAAGCCACGGGAACATCTGCACGCGAACCACCTCGCCGAGCTGAGTGGCGGAGGTCCACTTCGAGATGAACCAGTTGCGGGCGAAGGCCGCTTTGATCCCGGCGGGCTTGAATTCAATCGACTCCCGATTGGCAACGAGCCAGAGGCCGCCGCCGAGCACACTGGCCACGCCCATCGCCACAAAGGCGCCAACCGCATCCAAGCGGCCCGCCACGTGCAATGCGGCCATCAGGCCCAACTGCACGACGCTCACGCCGCAACTGATGCAGGCGGCGACCATCGGTTTCAGATCGGCGTACACCACCCGTCGGGCGAATTCACGCAGTAAGACGCAGGGAGCAACCGGCGCGAGGACCGCCACCGCCCAGACGTAGCCATGCCAACCGGCAAGCCGGGCCACGATCGCCGCCACGACGAACAGCGCGGCCATGACCGCCGAAAGGATGCCGGTGTGAACCAGCACGCTGCCGAGGTAATCGCGACGTTCGTCAGGCTCGGCCTGGCGCGCGGCAAAGTAGGTGTACGGCGCCGTGATGAGCGATTCTTCAAGCGCGATGGCGAGGAAAATTGCCGGCGAAAAGAGGGCGAACAGCCCCAACTCCTCCGGCCCCGCCCAGCGGCCGAGCAGCACGGTCGCGACAAACGTCGCCACGCCGATGAATCCACGGTCAGCCAGGGCTGCCATGGTCACCATTGCCGCGGATCGGTTGATTGAAAAAAGCTTCATGTCTTTTGTTTGCGTCGCTGCGTTCGCACCGCGATTGCCGCGGATGCTCAGGTGACCTTCATCGGCGCCTTCACGTGGCGTCGAAGCCGCACCTTTCCGCCGGCCAGGCTTTCCAAGCCGAACAGCAGGTAGGGCACGATCCAATACACGAGTTTTGGTCGCGGAGCGTGCGACCGGACGAACGCCCACCACTCGCGCGGCGGGCGGTAGCCCTTGGGGCCGAACATTTTGTCCCAGCGCTGTCGGATGCTGAGCTTTGGATCGAACGAGGTGTTCGCGAGCGGGTTCAGCTTGCACGTGCCGAGATGCCTCGGGGCGAGCAGAATATCGACGCCGGCTTTGCGGGCTCGCATGCCATAGTCGCCGTCGGCAAAGAAGTGCCGGTAGGCCGTGTCGAGCGTTCCGATGCGGTCTTCGACGCAGCGCGGGACGAGGACGATATTGCCGGCCATGCTGTCGCAATGCTGTACTTCATCGGTCGGCTCCATGACGCTGACGTCGTGCCAGTTTCGTCGCCGCAGGCCGCCGGTGCATGTCTTGCCGGCATCGGGATCGCAAGTGGCGCCGGCGACCATCGTTGCTGGATTTTCGGCGGCTTCATAAACGTCAAGAAGCGTGTGAATGGCGGCCGGTTGTAGCCGCACGTCGTCGTTCAGCCACAAATAAAAGTCGGAAGGGCGGGCGGCGTTCCAGGCCAGCATCGTGCCGCCGACCCAATACAGGTTGCCGTCGCCTTGCAGGACGTTGACGTCCGGAAACTCACGCCGCACTGCGCCGCCCGTGCCGTCGCTGCTGCCGTCGTCGGTGAGGAACACGCGAATGCGATAGCCCGGCGGAATCTCCTGCTCCGCCAGTGAGCGCAAGCAATTCAGCGTCGTCTCGCGGCGATTGAAGCAGGTCATCAGGACGGAGATGTCTTTTGGTTGTTGCAGGATCGTCATTGCTGCTTCCCTCAGCCTTCGTTTCCCAAGGCGCCGCCGAACTGTTGGCCGCGGTACGGTCGCCGGCGCGGCTGCCGCCATGTTCGCGCATTTCGCCAAGCGGGCGGCACATTGCTTGCTCCCGCGAGTGCGGCGCTCGCCTTAGGAAACTGGAGCGAAACCATCATCACGACGGCCAGCATGAGGAACCCCGCCTCACCGGAACCGGGCAGCTTCGACTCGCTGATGCCGTGAACGACTTCAAACGCCATGAAGCACGTGACAAACAGATCGGCTGGGCGCAGACAGCGGTCGTATCTCCCCAGCGCCACGATGCCCGTGCCGACAAGCCAGATGACGTGCATGGCCATGCCAATGACGCCCATCTGGAGGATGAGATCGAGATAAGCGTTGTGGGCGTGTGGAATGTGCCAGCCGAACATCCGCGAATACTTGGTGACGCTCTTGACGTTCCAGAAGGCGCCCATGCCGTGGCCGAGCCAAAGCCGGTCCTCGGCGGCCTTCCACAGTTCCTTCCAAAGCGGCAGCCGACCGGTGAGCGACGAGAGATGTTGCTTGCGTCCCATCGCGGCGACGTTGCCGGCTTCACTTACGGCGGCAACGCTCACGAAGCTGCTGAGAATGCCCGCCAGGCACAGGACCACAATGCACGTGGATGCGACGATCCAGCGCTTGGCGCCGCGTGAGCGCAGGATGAGCGCGATGGCGGCGGCGGCGACGAAGGCGATCAGCGTGGTGCGCGACTTGCTCAGCGCCAGTCCGACCAGTCCCAGGACCATGAGCGCGCGCCGCAACCAGGGCCGATCGCGCTCGGCGAATTCGGCGAATCCCGCGGCAAGCACGAGCAGGGCGCACTGCAGGCCTTGGTCGTTGGGGTGGCACGTGCCGGCAAACCGATAGTCATGCCTCCACGGCCGGAAAGTTCCCAGGGCGACTTCGGCAAAGATTCCGGCGAGCACGAACGCGGTGATCGAGAGAATGGAAATCCAAATGAAATCCTCCATCTCAAATCGCTTCGCAAGGCCGAGAGCGCCCATGAGCATCAGCCCAAGGATTGTCAGCTTCCGAAAGCTCTGCATCGTGTCGATCGACCACAGGATGCTCAGAAAGTTCCAAGCGACGAAGGCGAGGCCGCACCACACGAGCCAGTGGCGCCAGTTGAATTGCCGCGGCGCCGATCGCCACCACAAGAAGGCCCCCATGCCGCCGATGAGAAAATAGCCGATGACCGAGGTCATCGTCGTTTCTTTTTGCTGCACGGCGTACTGATTCTGCGTGCGGCTGGCGCCGAGCTCGTTGTCTTGCTGAATGCGCTTGCTCTCGGTGAACGAGTGAACGACGAACCAGAAGGCGATCGTCATCACCAGCGCAGTGGCGAACCGCGCCCGCCAATCGGGCGATTTCGGCAGCCAGTTGTCAACGGTCATCGCGTCCATGAAAGTCAGATCCATCGCTTCAGCCAGCGCGGCACATAACTCCGCTCGCGATTCAGCACGGCGCCCACCAGCGGCACGCCGTCTTCCAGCAGCCGGTCCGCGGCGCGCTGGGCTTCCGGAACCTGAGTGTGCTCGGCTCGAATGACCAGCAGCACCTGATCCAGGCGGCGGGCCAAGAGTACCGTGTGCTGCAGGCGCTCGGCGGGCGGCAAATCGAAAAGCACGAGGCTATGGTCGGCGCATGATTCGGCGAGCAACGCATCCACGGCCCCGATGTCCCACGCCGGCGCCTCGCGACGCCGGGCGCCGGCCGCCGGCAGCAGGTGCAGGCCCGGCGCCGGTCCGCTGCGTAGGCACTCGGCCATTGATGCTTCACCTGCTAACAGTTCAGCCAGCCCAGGTCCGGCTGAAGCCTTCCACTGCTGCCGCATGCGCGGATGCTCGAAATCGGTTTCCACGAGCAGCACTGGTCCGAGCTGCAACTCGCCGGCGCGCACGGCGAGGTTGGCCGCCAGCGTCGTGACGCCGGTTCGCGGTTCACAGCCGGTTAGCCCGACGGTCGCCGCCACAGCCGCGTCATCGACGTGGCGTGATTGCAGCCGCCACAGCAGGGCGTCGAAGGGTTCAGCGCCGCGGCGCTTTTTCACGCCGGGCAAGTGGAAGCGACTCGTCGCTTGCCCGTTCGGCTCGTTGGCCGATTGATGGTTGCGCATGCTGGCAAGCTCAGGCCGCGTCGCAGGCGCACTGGTTCTGATGACTTCGCTCATTGTCGACCCAATTGTGAAAAACCCCTTGCCGTGTCGCATCGTCCGACTCTTCGCGCTTCACGGTCATCCATTGGCCACGGGAATTCCGCCATACAGCCGGCCTTCAGGCACGGCCGCGAGGACGGGACTTTGCAGCGTGTGCTCGACCTGCTCTTCGGTTCGAATTCGCGAGTCGAGCTTTTCGCTGACGAGCACCAGGCCCATCGTGCCCGCCGTCGCGAGCATGAGCGACAGCGCCGCCACGATCAGCTTGTTGGGGCTGACCGGCTTTTCGGCGAGCGTCGGTTCTTGCGCGACGCTGATATTGGTGATGCGCTGGGCGTCCAGCTCCTGGTCCATGCGGGCTTGTTCCAGGGCGTCCGAATAGTCGAAAAAGTTCTTCTGGGCGAGCGTCACATTCCGCTGCAGTTGGTCGAGCTCAACCTCAAACGTGTTGAGCTCGCGCAGATCCTTCACCACTTCGGCTTGCTGCTTATCGAGCTCGTCGAGCTGCGCTTCGTAGCCGGCCAGTTGGCTTTGGGCTTTGTCGAGATCCAAGGACAAGGCGCGGTGATTCTCATTTAGGCTGTCCACCACTTCGTCACGCGATGCTGTCTCGTTCTTGACGGCCTTTTGAGCCTCTTCGACTTGGGCTCGTGCGGCCGCGACCTTTGGATGATCGGCGGTGTACTTTGATTCGAGGTTCATCAACTGCACTTGAAGCGTGTACAGTTGCGACTTGAGCGCATCGGCGCCGGTGTTCGGGACGGTCGTGGTCGAGGTGTGGACGCGTTCCGGCATTTCGCGCAAACGATCTTCGAGCGCGGAAATGCTGGCCTCGGCCGCCGCGATTTGCTGCACGGTTTGATTGCGGCCCAGCTCGATGGCGCCCCAGCGGGTTTCCAAGGTCTGCCGCCTGGCTTCGGCAGAAGTGATTTTCATGCGGTTCTTGGATTCACGCAGCTTCGTTTCGGCGTCCGTGAGCTGCTTTTCCAGTTCTTGGCGCTGCTTTTCGAAGAATGGCTTCGAGCCGCTCGTGCGGTGGAGCCGGGCATGTTCCTCGCGGTACACTTCGACAATGGTGCTCAGCACTTTCTGGGCGAGCTGAGGGCTCTTGGTTTCATAGTTGGCGACAATCAGCGATGAGTCGAACTCTGCTTCCGCCCACATATTTTCCATCACCTTGATGACGGCCTTCTCGCGCTTTGAAATCGGGTCGATGCTGCCGACCGCGTCGCCGAGGTAATTCACGGGAGCCATCAGCGTGTCGGCCACCGGATGGGGCTCACTGGGACCGTCCGTCGCTTCGGCAAGCACCACTTCCGGCGTCAAGCGATCGATGGCCTTCTCAATGATTGAACGGCTTTTCAGCACTTCGATGGCGGTGGCGATCTCGTTGTCGCGGTTGCTCTGCTGGATGCCGATCGTCTTGCCGGTCGTGGCGGTGGGATCCAGGCGGATGCTTTCGCGGCCGATTTGCAGAAACAGCCTGGCTTCGGAGCGGTACTTGCGTGGCGCGTAAACAAGCACGCCGACAGCTAGTGCCGCCACGAGCAGCACAAACGCCGCCGCCTTTTTCTTATGACGGAAGAGCGCGACCACAAATTGGCGCGGTCCAAAGGACAGGCGACGCGGCTGGCGATTTGGTTCGTTGGTCATGATCAGCTTTTCTCTGGGTGCGTGCGCGCGTTAACGAGCGTTAGCGCATGCCGCGTTGGAAGATGAGCGCGGGAAGCGTGACGAACACCAGCTTTAGATCCTTGAAAACGCTGCGGTCGGCGCAGTAGCGCAGATCCATTCGGACCCAGTCGTCGAACCGCACCTTGCCCCGGCCTGAGACCTGCCACGTGCAGGTGATGCCTGGCGTGACGTCCAGCCGGCGCCGCTGCCAGCGCTGGCAGGCCTGGGACTCTTCGGTAGGCAGCGGCCGCGGCCCGACGAGCGACATCTCGCCCTTGAGCACGTTCCAGAACTGGGGCATTTCATCGATGCTCGACCAGCGGAGGAAGCGACCAAGCCGCGTGGTGCGCGGATCGCGCTGCATCTTGAACGCCGGACCGTCCTGTTGACTCAACGGACGCAGCACGGACTTCTGCTCTTCGGCGTCCAAGCACATGGTGCGCAATTTCCAGATATTGAACTTCTTGCCGCCGCGTCCTTCGCGCTGCTGGACGAAGAAAGCCGGGCCCCGCGAGGTAAGCTTGATTGCCGAGGCGGCGGTCAACACGATCGGCGCCGCGACCACCAGGCCGATCGACGCGCCGACGATGTCTAATCCTCGCTTCCAACGCGGCATGGTCTTGGCGAAGAAGAATTCGCTTGGCTCGGCGTCGGGAGCGTCTTTGTCGGCGGCCTTCGATTCCTCTGCCCCCACGCGCGCCGCGTCATCCGTGTCTTCCAAGTCGGAGTCAACGGAGATTGCGTCGCGTTTGCGGTGGTGCGGCGGATACACGAGCACGTCGCACTCAGGCCGCTCTGGACCCGGCGGATAGACTTCGCTGATATCCGTCGCCAGTTTCCAGGCGCCTTCCGCGTTCGTGTCGGGGAGCAGGACCGCGACGCGGCCGTCATTGAGGACGCCTGGCGTGTCGGTCAATCGCAGGCGGCCTTCGAGCACGCGAGTCAAAAAGCCGATGTCCTTGTCGCTCGACTTGGCGGCGGCCAGCCGAATCAAGAGCAGCGACAGCACCGAGCCGTTCCGATCCACGCGCATACGCTCGCAGTCGGCGGCGAAGCGGAAGTCGCGGTCAGCAAGGAAGAATTCGTGCGTTGGGGCGTTTCGCCGAACCAACACGCGGGCGTGTAGATTCCGCGGCTTGAGATCCTGAGTCATCGTGTAGTGGCGTGCTCTGAGGCAAATGGGGGAAAACGCTAGGTACCGCCCCGTGCCGCGCGGAAACACCCCGATCCATGCGGCAATTCAATCGTTGAAATTGGTTTCAACACTCTCCGTTACGACCCGTGAACCGGCTCGACGAATCCTCTCGGACTGCCGCGCGATTTTCTGGCCGACTAAGCTCTGCTCTGTTCGGAGTCGCGGACGAAAACAAGGACGTTGAGTCGACCCATCGCCGTTGCCGGGACGGCCTCACCGTCGATTCTGGCGGGCTTGCGCTTTCAGGCAGGGCTTCCTTCCTCGGCGTGCCGGCTGCCCGTCACAGGCGGCCGTCGGCATTTCCAAAATCGCCGGCGGCACGCAACGACCGCCGAAGTTCGCCGCACCAAACCGGCTTGCGGCTTGGCGCACGGTTTTGATTATAATGGAGCACCATGGGGAGTCTAAGGTATTTGGACTGTTTTTTAAGACTTTGCCGGTTACGAAAAATACAGTCGCAACGGTTGAGTTTTCCGGCGCTTCTTTCTGGATTACACTGCCCGCTGAGAGCTACGGCAGCTGACGCAGAAGCCTGGGCTGTTTAAGGACTTCCGGTGTCTGGTTCGTCCATTTCTCCACTAACTGATGCGGGTTCGGCGGTTGGCTACTGCCTTGTGGACGCTAATCTGCGCGTTTCTGGGTGCGATCGGAGCCTGGCGGCCGACGTCAATTCACTGCGGGGAACAACCGCAGTTGCGCTTAGCCAACTATCAAATACGCCCGCACTGCTGGACGCGGTTAGGCGCATCTTTCAGGGCGTATTTCTGGCATCTGGCAGGTGCGAGTTACGTGACCTGCCCGCCGTGGGCGGGCTTCAGTTTGAGGTTCGACGCCTGGAAGGCGAAGCGGGGCCGGTGGCGCTCGTGACGTTCCATCGGCCGACGCTGCAGGCGGCGTCGGCCCGGGACGCGCTCACGGGATTGCCTCAGCGGGATGCGATTCAGCGACAGCTCGATGCCTGGCACGATGCCGACGAGCATTCCACCTTCATGGTGCTATTTCTGGATTTGGACGAATTCAAGTCGATTAACGACACGTACGGTCATGCCGCAGGCGATGCGGTGCTCCGTTCTTTGGCTCGACGGTGGAAAGCCTGCCTGCGAGAGACGGATCTGGCGGTTCGGTACGGCGGGGATGAATTCGTCGTGCTGCTCAAGGACGTGGCTTGTGAAGCGGATGCCGAGCCCATTGTCGCGCGGCTCCTCAAGGCGACGCGCCGACCGATTCGATATGGCGAGCTCCGGCTGCGCGTGGATGCTTCAATCGGCATGGCCACTGGTGAGTCTGGCAAGGACGTCGACCATTTGATCGACGCGGCGGATCGCGACATGTATCGGCGCAAACGGCAACTTGCACGGTGAGCGAGCGGCTGTTTCCGTTTCTCGCCTTCTCTTGGGGCGAGTGTTTGTGGGATACTTTTAAAACTGAAGGTCCCAAAGTCTTCGCTGCGCGAGTGCAATGAGCGGCACGCTGGTCGAATTGGTCAATGTCGGCAAGCGATTCGCCAACGGCACGCTGGCGCTTGACGGGTTCACGGGAACCATTGGCGCGAGCGAATTCGTTGCCTTGCTCGGTCCCTCGGGTTGCGGCAAAAGCACCGTGCTGCGGCTGATCGCCGGATTGACTTCGCCGAGCCACGGTTCGGTGCATCGGGCGTGGGACGGGGAACGAAAGGCGAAGCGGCGCGCGGCGCCGCCGGTCGGCTGCGTGTTTCAAGAGCCGACGCTCATGCCGTGGGCCAGCGTGTGGAACAACGTCTATTTGCCGCGGCGGTTGCAGGGCATGTGTCGAAGGGACGCGGCGGGAGAAGTCGATGAAGCGCTCGCCCGCGTGGGCTTGAGCGGCTTTGCGAACGCCTTTCCGCGCGAGTTGTCCGGGGGGATGAAGATGCGGGCGTCGATCGCCCGGGCGCTGGTGACTCGGCCACAGTTGCTGTTGCTGGATGAACCGTTTGCGGCGCTGGACGAAATCACCCGCAGCCGGCTGAACGACGACGTGTTGGCGTTGTGGCGGGAGCATCGTTGGTCGGCGCTGTTCATTACGCATAGCGTGTTTGAGGCGGTCTACCTTTCAACGCGCGTGCTAGTGATGTCGCCGCGTCCGGGGCGCGTGGTCGATGAAATTGCGGTCGATCTCGCAGAGCCGCGCATGGCGGCCACACGGACCAGTTCGCGGTACGTCGAGTTGTGTGGCCGCGTGTCGCAGGCGCTGGAACGCGCCGCTGCTGACGCCGCTGAGGTGTCGCATGTCTGAAGACGTTGGTGGCGATGATCGGCGGCGGCATGGCCGGCTTAGCGCGTGGCTGCAATGGCTGGCGCCGATCGCGGTGGGAGCGGTGCTGCTTGGGGCCTGGGAATGGCTCGTTCGCGCATACGACATTCCCAAGTACATGCTGCCGTCGCCGTCGGACATCTGCGAAAAGTTCAGTGCGGAAACGCATGCGCTGGGTCAGGCATGGTGGGTCACGATGCAGACGATGCTTCTGGCGCTTGCCGCGGCCGTCGTGCTGGGCGTCGCGGCGGCGGCCCTGTTTGCGTCGTCCCGGCTGGTGTCGGTGAGTTTGTTTCCATACGCGATCGTGCTGCAGGTAACGCCGCTGGTGGCGGTGGCGCCCTTCATTGTGTTATGGATTGGCTGGGAGCGGCTGTGGCTGACGCAAGCGGTGTGTGCCTGGATCGTGGCATTTTTTCCGATCCTCTCGAACACGGTCATCGGGTTGGACAGCGCCGACCGCGGCTTGCGGGATTTGTTTCAGCTGTATGGGGCCACGCGTTGGCAGCGGCTGCGGTGGCTGCTGGCGCCCTCCGCCCTGCCCTATTTCCTGGCCGGGTTGCGAATCTCCGCCAACCTCGCCCTGGTTGGCGCCATTGTCGCGGAATTCGTGATCGGTCCGCAGGCCGATCGGCAAGGCCTGGCGACGGTGATTCTTGTGAGTCAGCTTAGCCAGGATGCACCGATGATGTTCGCGGCGCTGGCGCTGGTATCGCTCACTGGAATCGTGACGTATTTTGGCGTACATGGGTTGAGTTATATGCTGCTTCGTCGCTGGCATGAAACCGGACGGAAAGAGTGAGGCCGAATCGGAAATTCGGAATTCGTAATGCGGAATGCGTGGCGGCGAGCTTGGTTACTTCTGGCGTGCTTCGTGGTGCTTGGCGGCGCGAGGTTCGTTCACGCAGCGGAGAAGGTGACGCTGGCGACGAATTGGTTGGCTCAGGCGGAGTTGGGCGGGTTCTATCAGGCGGTCGTGGACGGCACATATGCGAAACATGGCTTGGAGGTGACGATCAAGCCGGGCGGGCCGATGGTGAACAACCGGCCGCTGTTGAGCTTTGGCCGCGTGGACTTCTTGATCGGGACGAACTTGTTGCAGCCGTTTGACGCGGTGAAGCAAGGGATTCCGACGAAAGCCGTGGCGGCGTTCTTTCAGCGCGATCCGCAGTGCCTCTTGGCCCACGCGGACGGGCCGTGGAAAACGTGGGACGATTTGAAGCAAGCGCCGCTGATGATGGGCAACTCCGGCCGGCAGACGTTTTTCCTGTGGCTCAACGCGGCGCATGGATTTCCGAAGGCGAACCTCCGGCCGTACAACCACAGCCTGGCGCCGTTTGCCCACGACAAGCGGATGGTCGTGCAGGGGTTCGCCACGGCCGAGCCGCAGCGGATCGAGGCGCTGACGGGTAAGGAGCCGCGGGTGTTCCTGCTGGCAGACCATGGCTGGAGCACCTATTCGACGCTCTTGGAAACGCGCACCGAGCTGATCGAGAAGCGGCCGGAGCTGGTGCGGCAATTCGTGGCGGCGTCGATTGAGGGGTGGAAGCACTTTTTGGATGGCGAGAAGGTCGAGGCCGTGAATGCGCTCATCAGGAAGGACAACCCGTCGATGACCGACGCATTGATCGCCTTTTCGCGGCGGAAGATGCGCGAGATGGAGCTGGTCGACGGGGGCGACGCAAAGGAGCATGGCATTGGGTTTATGAAGGTTGAGCGAGTGCGCGACTTTTATGAGAAGACGGTGAACGCCGGGATGTACGAGAAGGCGGAGGTTGATCCGGTGAAGGCGGTGACGGTGGAGTTTGTCGGGGTGCATGAGTGAATGGTGAAGCTGGCGAAACTGATGAAAGCGTTATGTGTCACATATTGGCGAGTGCATTTTTGTCGACATAATTCTTATGTCTTTGCGGGGATTGACCTTAGTAACGGTTTTGAGCGCTGCAGACGGGCTTTCGTCGTGACAAAATCAGTGGCGATTTAGAGGACGGGCGCGCACGGCGATCCGTCCACTGCGACGACTTCGCATTTGAGCAACGTCGCCGGATATCTGATCGCATGTTCAGATAACAATATAGCCGATCGAGTGGCCCAATTTCAACAAGAAAGTCTTGGAGAAGTTGGCGAGCGCGGGTTCGGAAAAGGGGAAGCGCAGCCACCGCTATACGCCGGTTCTTCGGCCGTCGGCGATTCTCACTTTAAGCAGAGGCGGCGCTTCGAGCGGAACGGATCCAGAACGGTTTGGCCGTGGGGGTATGGCGCGGGCCGCGCAGAATTGCGCACGCCCAAGCCGCGCGCTGCCATGTAAAGTAGACAGGTGGCGGCGCGGACGAGTAGCAGACACTCGGTGCACCGAGCATGGAAAAAACGAGAAGCGTCATTGGGCCAAATCGAGATGCGCTGACCATCGAGGACACGAATAAGTTCTCAAAACGAGGGAGGTGACAAGCAATGCTTAAGATAGCGGATCAGCCCTCGAGCTTGTCATTAGAGCCTCGATTGAGAATAGATGTCCACACAAGAGTGCATTCAACAGAGGAGTATGTGTGAGCGTCACGATTGTGGGTAGGAAATTCTGGTTGTTGGTAAGCTGAGCGGTGAGATTTCCTATTTTCCGCATTCAGGAGGCGTCGCCATGTGC
>JAICUM010000052.1 GCA_025935855.1 Pirellulales bacterium
AACCACCCCTCCCGCAACGTGCCGCCAGCAACGAAAGTGTCGGGATTTTCCGAGCGGCGCGTGTCAAGGGCCGCCGAGTTTTGGGCGCCAAAAGGTGGGACCCCCTACGGCGTGCTCAAAATCCAAAACCCAAAATGGGGAAAATGCGAGACGTTTCACTTCCAGGAGCGCGCACGCTCTTGAGGCAGAATCCTCGCAGAGAAGCGTCGCTGGAGCCACGACGCCCAAGCGCTGGTCGCACAAGGACTTCCGAATTCTGTCACCAAGATGAGCTTTGCGACAGAATTCGGCTACGCCAAAACATACCGGCTCGTAATAAACCAATGCGCCGCCACCGCATGGAAAACTCCGCCTGAATATGCGATGGTTGCAGTCTGCTCCGTGAACGTGATCGCATCAACGAAGGGTGAATGTTATGAAGAATCTCGGCGCGCGTCGGCCCTTGGCATGGCTCTTGTTCGCATCGCTGCTGGTCGGCCAGGCCGCCGGGCAATCCGCTCAAGCCGCTGCCGCCGAGGCAAACGCCGACCATGTCCTCGTCATGATCAGCGTGGACGGCCTGGCCGGCTACTACTTCAACGACCCCAAGGCCGAGATGGCGACCATTCGCCGCTTGGCGGCCGAGGGCGCCGTCTCGTCGGCGATGAAGTCCTCCGAGCCTACCGTCACCTGGACCAATCACACCACCCTCGTGACGGGCGTGTCGCCGGCCCGGCATGGCGTCATCGGCAACAACTACCTCAATCGCCAGACGCGGAAGTCGGTGACTCTCATCTGGGATCCAATCTTCGACAAGGATCAGATCGTCAAGGCGCCGACGCTTTACGATCTCGCCAAAGCACAGGGCCTGAAGACGGCCGCGATCCGCTGGCCGGCCACGCGCAACGCCAAAGCCATCGACTGGAACAGCCCTGACTTGGGCAAGGACGAACTCGTGCGTCAGTTTACGACGCCGTCGCTCATGGAAGAGTGCAAAGCGGCCGGCTACGTCCTCGACGACAACGGCGGCCCCGGCGATCCCAAAGGCCGGCCGTTCCAATCGCACGACGACATGTGGACGCACGTGTTCGTTAAGATTCTGCACGAACACCACCCGCAGCTCGGGTTGCTCCACATCATCGACGTCGATCACACGGAGCATATCGACGGCCCGCGCTCCCGCGAAGCCTACGAAAAGATCAAGATTGCCGACGAACAGGTGAAAGAGGTGTGGGACGAGCTGCAAAAGGACTTCCCGGGCAAGGCGACCTTGCTGGTCGTCTCGGATCACGGCTTTTCGCCGATCGAGCGGGGCATTCTGCCGAACGTCGTGCTCGAACGCGCAGGGCTTATCGAGCTCACCAACGGCAAACCGACCGGCGGACCCGTCGCTTGGATCAGCCAAGGCGGCTCAGCGTTCATTTACGTGCTCGACGATTCTCGGCGCGATGAAGTGGTCGAGAAGGTCCGCGAGGCGTTCAAGGGCGTCGAGGGCGTTTCGAAGATCGTCGGCGTCGAGGAGTTCCCGGATTACGGCATGCCAAACCCGAAGGACGACCCGCATTCCCCCGACCTCATCCTGTTCGCGGGCATGGGCTACAACTTCGGCGACACCTCCGCCGGCGCGATTCCAATCGACACGAAGCCCGAGCGCAAGGGCAGCCACGGCCACGACCCGAACCTGCCGGACCTGCACGCCCTGTTCGTCGCCTGGGGCGCCGGCGTGCGGCCAGGCATCAAGCTCGGCGAGATCGATAACCGCAGCGTGGCGCCAACCGCCGCGCGGCTGCTCGGCATCGAGATGCCAAACGTCGAAGGCAAAGTGCTCGACGCCGTCCTGGCGCCGAAGTAACCGCTGCGTCGCCAAGCCGCGGTTAGTCTGTCAGCTCAATCGTCGCCGTTAGCGGAAAATGATCCGATGGATAGCGCTCACCCTCGTGCGTGCGAATGATCTGGGCGTCCTTCGCTTGCCACTGATCATTGATCAGCACCGCGTCGATTTTCGTGCCGTTGAGCTTCGTGCCGAAGCCGTTGAACGTGCTGACCTTTTTCTCATCGGGATGCTTCAGGCGATACGTGTCCTTGAGCTTTCCCGCTTCCAGCAACTTCACGAACGCGGGATTCTGCGGCCCGGCGTTGAAGTCGCCGGTCGCCACCAGCGGCTTGCCGTCCTTGGCGACCTCGCTCAGGCGGTCGGCCATGAGCTGGGCGCCCTGCTCTCGCGCCGGCTGCGATTGATGATCCCAGTGCGTGTTCGCCATGACAAACCGCCGTTTCGTCGCGCGATCCAGCAGCCGCGCCCACGTCACGATCCGCGGCAGCGTATTGCCCCACGTGTGGGACCCCGGTTTCTCCGGCGTCGCTGAAAGCCAGAACGTGCCGGCGTCGCTCAGATCAAACCGCCCAGCGCGGTAGAGAATTGCCGAATACTCGCCACCGCCGTCCGCGTCGCGTCCGACGCCGACCTTCGCATACTCCGGCAGCTCATCCTGCAAGAAGTCGAGCTGGTCGCGCAAGGCTTCCTGCAGCCCGATGACGTCCGGATTGGCTTCCTTGATCACTTTCACAACGAGGTCGCGGCGCTTCGGCCAGGCGTTTTCGCCGTCCGGCGCTGTACCGTAGCGAATGTTGAAGGTCATCACGCGAACCGGTTCGCTTGCGAAGGCGATTTGCGAAACCGACCCGAGAAAAGCGATCACTCCCATCAATGTTACGAACCTGCGATTCACCAGTGCGTTCATGCCCAACCTTTCTTGCTTGCCTCGTTCATATCCGCGACGTTGCCATAAATGGCTAGGTGAGCGCTTCGTGGTTACAATCAAGAGTCGCCGCCTTGCTTCTCGACACCCGTTGGCGCCGCGATGATTTCGGACCTCGCCATGCGCATTCGTACCATCCCGCAAGTCTATCGCAACGTCAACCGCTGGCGGGAAATCCTTTCCATTCTGAGCAAGTACGGCCTGGCCGGCTGGCTGAGCCGCATCGACTTTGCCTTCGCGAAAGGCTTGATCAAGCACCGCGACGGCCAGCCGCTGGCCGACGAACGCCGCGAAACGCGCATTCGGATGGCGCTGGAAGAGCTCGGGCCGACGTTCATCAAGCTCGGCCAGATCATGAGCACGCGGCCGGACGTCGTCGGGCCCGAACTCGCCGAAGAGCTGGAAAAGCTGCAGACCAAGGTGCCGCCCGATCCGCCGCGGCTGGTGTCGGAACTCGTCGAAGAAGAGCTTGGCTGCCCGCTGAACGACGTGTTCGCCGAGTTTTCCGAAACGCCCGTCGCCTCCGCGTCGATCGGTCAGGTGCATCGCGCACGGCTCATGAATGGCGAGCTCGTCGCGGTGAAGGTGCAGCATCGAGACACTACCCGCCGGGTTCGCGTGGACCTCGACATCCTGCAAGGCCTGGCCCAACTGGCCGAGCGGATTCCGGAGCTAGCCTGCTACCGGCCCTGCGCGAGCGTGGCGGAGTTTCAGCGGGCGTTGCGCCGCGAGCTGGACTTCGACCGCGAGCGGCGGCACATGGAAGAATTCCGACGCTGCTTCGCCGGCAGCGACCTGGTGCGCATCCCGCGGCCGATTCCAGAATACTCGACCGACCGCGTGCTGGTGATGGAATGGCTCGAAGGCGTGCCGTTGTCGTCCACAGAAGCAATTGCCAATTGCGGCATCGATCTCTCGGCGGTCGCCCGACATGGAGCCGAGTTGTATCTGGACATGATTTTCCGCCACGGCTTCTATCATGCCGACCCGCATCCGGGCAACTTACTGCTGATGGAGCACGAGGCTATCGGGTTGTTGGACTACGGCATGGTGGGCCGGATCGACGAATCGCTTCGCGAGGAAATCGAGGAGTTCCTGTTGGCGATCGTCGAGCAGGACAGTGCTCATCTAGGCGCCGTCGTGATGAGAGTCGGGGCCACTCCGCCCGGCATGGACGAAGCCGCACTCGGACTCGATCTGGCCGATTTTGTCGCGCACTACGCCAATGTGCCGGCGGAGCGATTCGAGCTGGCCGCCGCGTTGCGAGAGATGTTCGATCTCATGCGGCGGCACAACATCGTCCTGCCGGCGGCGATGACGATGCTGCTCAAGGTGCTGGTGATGCTCGAGGGCGCCGGCCGGCGGCTGACGCCGTCGTTCAGTTTGATGGAGGTACTGCGACCTTACCGGAAGAAAATGCTCGCCCGCCGGATTTCGCCGTCGCGGCAGTTTCGCAAGGCGCGGCGGATCGCCTATGAGCTGGAGCAGCTCGCCGAAGTGTTTCCCAGGCGGATGCGAGATATCCTGCAGCAAGTGCAGTCGGGACGGTTCGACGTCCACCTCGATCACCGCGGCTTGGAGCCGTCGGTCAATCGGCTGGTGCTCGGAATGATGACCAGCGCGCTGTTTCTCGGCTCGGTGCTGCTGGTGACTAATAACGTTTGGCCGCTCGCCTTCTGGCCGCTCGACGGGCTCTCGGCGCCGGGGCTAGTGGGCGTGTCGCTGAGTGCGGCGCTTGGCCTGCGGCTGCTGCGGGCGATCAACAAGAGCGGCCACTTGGACCGCCGCCGCTGACGCCGGTTTTAGGGCGGTCAGAACCGACTCGACCTGCTGGTTCAAGGCGTCCAGCTCGCTGAGAATCTCGTCGTGCCGCCGGTCGAGGTCGTCGAGCAGGTTGCCGAAATCAATTTCCGTCATGTGTGCCAACGCGTCGGGTCCCTGGCCGCGGACAGCCTGAAAGCTCTATCCGCCAGCACGAAGAATCGGCGGAGCGGTCGCGCGTTTCGTACCCTGGAACCGGCGTTCGGGCTTTGGTCCTGAACGAAAAGGGCCGGTTATGCCGACTACAGAATCTCCATGCGGACCCCGTGTGGCGCTCATGCCGGACTGGACCGCCCGCGGCGCCGATGATATCTTGGTAGGTTCCCGCTGGCTGCTAGCAGGCAGCGGGGCGTATACTTGTTCACCCGGCACTGGTTTGTGTTAAGAGGACGAAAGGCAATACCGCGTGGTTAAGTTGACGTTGCGTGACAAAGAGACCGCCCAAGAAGCGGTCCGTCGGTTTCGGAAGTTGGTCGAGCGGAGCGGCATTAAGAAAGAAATTCGCGTGCGCGAGTTCTATGAGAAGCCCAGCGAGACCCGCCGTCGCGCTCGCCTTCGCGCTCAGCGCCGCGCCCGCCGCGATCGGATGATTGGCGGCGTCCAATAGGCGCGCTGGCTCTATTCTTCGCTTAGGCAGGCGCCGTCACGGGCGTTCTTGCCGATTCTTGAGCGAGCCGCTGCGCAACGCGTCGCCAGCGCTTTTGCCGGTGGCGGTAGAACCACTCGGCCCAGAGCCATACTAGCGGCGTGAGCACGCCCGCTTGAATCTCGATGTCATCCGTATACCGGCAGGCGTTCTCGCCGGCGGGCTCGACATGAATGCGATGATCCCAGCGGCGGATCATTGCGTCGTATTCGCGAGTCTGGATCTCGCGATTCTCCTGGTCGATCCGCTCCCAGTTGAGCGTGCGCGTCGCCAGCGGCAGCACACCGAACATTTTGGGCCGGAGCCGGTTGGGCGTGTCCGACGACCAGCGTTCGGGAATCTGCTCGCCGCGATCCGGCTTAAAGTAAATCAGCGGCGCGCAGATTTCTTCAAGCAACGCGCTGGTCTGAACCGCGGCCCAGGCCTGGTCGGCGCTGCAGGGCAACGTTGACTGCACAAAAACACGCATGCCATCTAAAGCGGTGCAATGGGGCGTTTGATACCGACGAACGGCGCCAAAGGAACTCGCGAAAAAGCAAAGCAATAGAAGCGGGAACTCCAAGCGTGCCAAGCAGTATAACCCGCCGCGTTGGCGAACGCCAAAGCCGCCTGCCGATCGCAGAGGACTACGACTTTAGCGTGACTTCGACGGTTTCGGCCGTTCGTCATCGTCAGCTTCCGATGCGACGTGAAACCGATGAAGCACGCGGTGAAAAATCGGCGCAATTATCAGCCCCACGGCCAGGACCACGGCCAGTCCGCTATACAGCGCATAGAGGCCAGCGAACAGTTTGCCGCCCCAGGTTTCCATCGGCGCGAGCGGCCCCATCCCCGAGAGGATCATCGCCGCATTGGCGAACGCGTCGATCCAAGGCATGCTCTCGAAATAGTGGTATCCGAGCATGCCGGCGAACAATGAAAGACCGATGAAGATTTGGGCGAAGATAAAGTTTCGCAGCAATCGCCTGGCGAACCGCTCCCGGCTGACCAACGGCTGGTGCTGCGACTCGTAATGCAGGAAGTGCTTCTTGCGTTTTGACATGGGTATAAAACAGACTTGTCCTATCGCGCGGACGTCGTCGGGCCGATCCGATTGTTCCAAGCAAGCCCAAAAGGCAACTCCTCGTCGGCAAACTCAATGTGGATGACGCGCCGATGACTATCCGATTCAGAAGCGGACGAGGCGTGAAGCGTCAGCGGACACATGGCCACGACGCCTCCGCGCCCGACAGTGCATACGATTTCGGGCGCCTGCGCCTTCCACTCGTCAATGTCGTCAATCCATCCACAGCGATGGGAGCCCGGACGCACGCGCAATGGTCCATTGTGCGGACCCGACTCGTCTAAATGGACGCGAATGGCAATCATCCGGCTGAGTAATTCAGCGGGTGGCTGCACTTGCCAAACTTCAGCCTTTTTGGACCAGCCGACAAAACCTGGCGCGTCGATCCGCTCACGAACGGAGATGACGTTGTCCTGATGCCAGAAAAGGGACCAATTTGCCCCTGGCGCCTTATCGAAGAAAATGGCGCGAACGGCAAATGCGTCATGCTTTAAAATTGGCGTCACGAATTGCCGGACCGCAGGGTCGGCGGCAAGTGCGGCCACGGCGGGGCAGATTTCTAGCAGGTTTCGCACGCCGTAGACGTTTCGCTTTCGTCGCACCTCCTCTCCCTGCGGAAGTCGATCAATTTCCTCGCCTAAGTGTGCAATTCGGTCGTCATCGAGAACGCCGTTCCAGATGTAGTAACCTTCGCGCTGGAATTGTGTCACATACTCGTGTTCGTCGAACCGGGCCACGGCTTCACTTCTTGGAACAATGACCCGCATTTTGTTAACCTTGTCAGCGATCTAATGTGCCGATGACACAGTCTCGTCGAGCGTTGATATCGTCCCCGATGCGTAAGCCGAAGGGCAAGATCATTTGTGTGAGGTCGGTCCAAGCTCGCCGAAGGCGATTTCGTAATGTGGGCGGAACTCGCCTTCGGCCTCTCGATGGACGCCGAGCTCATGTTGCACTTTCTTAAGCTCCGCGACGACGCGTTCCGAGTCGGCGCCGACTTCCTGTAGGAGGAGCCGGGCCAGCCCTAGCGCGGTTTCCGCCTCTTCGGTGCAAATCTGCGTGGCGCCGACCTCTTCGAGCCATTCGCGTTCTTTGAGATACCTGGCTCGGGCGAACACGCGCAGGCCGGGGTTCATGTCTTTTGCCGTGAGGATAACCAGCGTTCGGACCAGGACGTCGGGCACCGTGGCTAGCAGATATTTGGCTTCCTGGATGCCGGCTGCGTCGAGGATGTCCCGCCGGGTGGCGTCGCCGTAGACGGCCAAGTCGCCCGAATCGGCGAGGTCGCGCACGGTGTCCAGGTTCAGATCAACCACCACCGGTTCAACGCCGAAGCTTCGCAGGATGCGGGCCGAGGTTTGGCCAACGGGACCAAAGCCGACGATGACCGCTTTGGGGGGCGCGGCCTCGCCGGCTTGCTTGTCCGCCTTCAGGAGGTTTTGCGTCTGCTGGTTCAGCTCGACGCCACCCTTTTCGGCCCGGCCGGACAATCTCGCCCACAGCCGCGGATATTGGAGAAGCCGTTTTTCGAGCGGCGCGATCAGGCGGAAGAGGAGCGGATTGAGCGTGATCGAGATGAGCGAGCAGGCCACCAGCAGGCTGCGGTTGGTGGGGCTTATCAGGCCGAGGTCCATCGCTTCGTTCGCCAGCAGAAAGGAGAATTCGCCGATTTGCGAGAGCGCGATGGCAATCGTCAGCGAGCTGCGGAAGGAATAATGGCGGAACCACATCAGGGTATACGCTGTGACGGGCTTGGCGACGAGCGTCAGCATCAACAGGCCTAACAAGAATCCCGGGTGGGCCGTGATGGCTGCCGGGTCGAACAGCATGCCGACGGACACGAAAAACAGGACGGCAAACGCGTCGCGCATTGGCAGGGCGTCGGAGGCCGCCTGGTGGCTGACTTCCGTTTGTCCGACGACGACGCCGGCGAGAAACGCCCCGAGCGCCATCGAGACGCCGAAGAAGTAGGCGGAGCCCGTGGCGATCGACATGGCGATCGCGAGGATGCTCAGGGTGAATAGCTCTCGGGAGCGCGTGCGGGCGACATACGCCAGGAGCCAAGGAATGAGTCGCCGGCCGCCGCCGAGGACCAGGACGGCGAGCGCTGCGATTCTGAGCAGCGCGGCGCCCACCGCCAGCAAGACGCCGGAGCCGCCTTCCTCGCCGCCGGCGATTTGAGCGATAGCCGGCAGCGCCACCAGGACGAGTACCGTAAAAATGTCTTCGACTATGAGCCAGCCGACGGCAATGTGCCCTTGCGAGGTGTGCAGCACGTCGTTGTCCATGAGGACCCGGATCAGGACGACGGTGCTTGCCACCGAAATCGCGATGCCGATGATCATGCCTTCGCCGCCGCCGATGCCGAAGGCCCGGGCCACTAGTTCGCCCAGAACCGTGGCGACGGCGATTTGGCAGATGGCGCCCGGGATGGCGATCTTGCGAACGACCCACAGATCCTGCATATCGAAGTGCAGGCCGACGCCGAACATGAGCAGAATGACGCCGATTTCGGCGAATTGCTGGGCCATCTCGACGTTGGCAGCCATGCCCGGCGTGTGCGGGCCAAGAATGACGCCGGCGAGCAGGTAGCCGACGATTGGCGAGAGACGCAGCCGCTCGGTGACCAGGCCGAGCGCCAGGGCTAGCGCGAGGCTCACCGCGAGATTGATCAGCAGTGATAAATCGTGCGGCATGCGTGGCTTTGATCGAGCGGTTGCTGAGATGCAGAGTGGACTGGGATTCTATGCCGTCAGCGGCGTTGAACCAACCGGCGTTGGTCGCAATCAGATCCGGCTGGGAATGGTGACGCTGCCTCGCGGAACTGGCGTGAACTTGATCAATTCGTCGCGTAGCACGTTTTCGGCGACAGAATTCGTAACCGCAGAGAGCGGGCCGAGTTACAGGCTGTCTAAATTGTCGCCCCATGGACTGCAAGCTATTCCTGGATGTGGAGTTCCGAATCTGCGCCAACGAACTTAAGGCGCAGACGTCTGGCCGGGCGCGCGCCACCAGCGCCGTTGGTCTTCTGAGTGTTTGAAATGTCAAAGAGCGTATATGTAAATTTGTTCAGATTATCGCTGAAGCGGTGGCCAATTTCAACAGAAAAATTGGCGACGGTGAGTAGCCGATCAAGAATTGGCGAGTGGTGTAGAATCAGGCGGGTTCTGACAGTGGGACATCCAGGGGCCGTGCATCATGTCGCAATTGCGGCGTCTGCAATTTGGGCTTCGGGCGGTGCTGGTGGTTACGACCGTCGCAGCCGTTGCGTCGTGGGTTTATTGGATCGGCTGGGACCGGTGGCAGTGGCATCTGCAGAAGCAGGACTTGCTCGAGCAAGTGACTCAGTTAAAACTTGGCGAGCCGATGACCGCTGACTGGCGTCCGACGATCGCCGGGTCTCCGCCGCCGTTCATTATTAGTGGCAGCGGCTACAGCCAGGAGGGGATTTACTTCAAGCACGTGGCGTGCCGGTGGCCTGATGAGCTGTATGTGGTTGTCATCCGATACGAGGATTCGCGCTCGGCCGGCATCGAAGTGTTTGCCTCGCCCAGCGCGCCGAAGGGCTACGCGGCGAAGACGCTGCGTGGGCAGCTTGATGCTGAGAATCGGGCGAAGTGGTCAGACGAGAAGTTCAGGGCGGCGGCGCTGGCCAGCCATGGGATTCCGTATGTGGCCGAGCCAGAGGGAAGCGATAGTCCCGGACAGACTGGGTATTGGAGTGATTTTATTGAGCTCGTTACCGGTAATGCTAAGGAAGAGATGGGATTTGAGTACCGGCGGATTTATGCGGCGCCGACGAAGGCTTCCGATGATTAGCGCGCCCTTACAGGGCTATGGGTGGCGCCTTGGTGGGTTACCCAGGGCTGCGTCCGCCGTTGGCGGTCTTGCCCTGGGCTATCATTGCGCGGCCTGTCAGGCCTGAAGACGGGAATCCAGCAGCTTGATTTGCTGAATAGTTTGTTGCGCCGCTCCGGCGAGCTGTTAGCCCGCGGCTAATTTTCGCTGAGTAAATCGCGGCCGCTGAGTCCTACGCGCCGTGAAAGGCGCCGCCGGTGATTCGGGCTAGGTTTAGCAGGAACGTGGACATGTCCTTGTCGAAGTAGTTGCCCAGGCCGATGGTGTTGATGGGGACGGCGCGGTGCTGGCCGGCGAGCTCGTAGATTTGCCGAGCGAGGCTGGGCTCGAATTTGCCGTTGTCTTCGAGGGTGGGGGCGCCGTCGGAGAAGAGGAGGATGGTGTCGACCTGGTAGGCATACGCTTTTTGCAAGGCGGCGAGCGTGTTGGTTTTGCCGGCGGGGGTGATGGATTTGAGCTGGGCGAGAAGCGCCTCGCGGTTGGCGGGGCCGGTTTCGCCGCGAACTTGCGCCAGCGTGCCGTCGGCTGGAAAGGTGCGGACGTCGCTGGCGAAGACGATGAGGACGCACTCTTCGACGTTCAAGTGCCGGAGCCAATTGGCGGCCATGGCCTGGGCCTCGGCCCAGCGGTGGGTGTCTCCGGAGCCGGCGCGGAGCATGCTGCCGGAGGCGTCGAACAGGATGGCGACGCGCTTGAGCGGGCCCTTGAGGCCGACGAGCTCGCGGTTGTTGCGGCCTTCTTCCAGCAGTTGCAGCTGGCGATCCTGCTCGGCTTTGCTGAGGGTAACCTGTAGGTCGCGGTTTTGTTTTTTCAGGCCTTCGAGCAGGACAGCGGCTTCCTTGAGTTTGGCGAGGTAGTCTTCGACGCGTTCATTGCTGGCGGAGAGCTTTGATTGGAGGTCCTCGACCTTTTCATCCGAGGCGATGCGCTGGGCGGTGGAGCTGCTTTCGGCGGCGACGAGTTTGATATTTAGCTCTTCGAGTTTTTTCTTGAGGCTGGCGACGATGCTGGAGAGGTCGTCGGCCTGGGTTTTCAGCCGAGCGCGCTCCTTTTCGACTTCGTCGAGCGCGGCGACTTTGTCGGCGAGCTGCGAGGTGAGCGCTTCGAGGCGGTCGCGGAGCGTGGCGTTCGAGGCCTTGAGCGACTTGCCAACGTCGGTGAGCGTCGCTTGTTCGGCGAGCAGGGCGGCTATTTCTTCGGACAGCGACTGCGCCTGATTGACGAGCTGCTTCTGCTTCATTTGCAGGCGGCTTTTTTGTTCGAGGAGCGATTCGAGCGTGGCGTTTAGTTTGGTGAGCTGATCGAGCTTTTCGACGAGTTGCTTTTGGAGCTGGTCGCGCTCGCTCTGCGTGAGATGGAGCTCGCCGGAGGTTTTGTCCAAGAGCTCGCTGACCGAGTCGAGCTGGCTGGCGGTGGAGGCGAGTCGGACGTTGAGGGCGCGGTTTTCGCCGGTCAGCGAGAGGTTTTCCTTGTCGCCGCGGGTGACGCGCGACTGCAGGAAGATGGCGATCGCCACGACCAGGGCGGTGGTGAACAGAGTAACGTCGTTGCTGGCGATCCAGCCGGCTAGGCCGGCTTCGCTGTGGCGGGTGGTGACGCGTTCTAAATGCATCGGAGGCTCCTGCTTAAGTGCCGGATAACGGGTGCCACTGCTGGCTTGTCCAGCAGTGTGAAACGGGTACCCGGCGCCCACTGCTGGACAAGCCAGCAGTGGCACCCAAAGTCGCATGCATAGTCGCTCTTAGCACTCGATCAATCTCTTAGTAGACCTTTAATGATTCGCTTTACCTTGGTCGGGCAGTCAGGCCGCTGTCGCCGTTGGATTGGACTGGAGCTCTTGTTGGTTCGTCGAAGATGTCGGAAGCGGCGTTGTCGACTTGTTGCTGGATTTCGTTCGAGGCGAATTTTAGCTGGACGGCGGATTCGCTGAGCTGGGCGACCGACGCGGCGAGTGTGCGGCTGGCGCCGTGGTAGAGCCTGGCGGCTTCGGTGAACTCGCGGTCGAGCGTGGAGCGGAACGCCGCGACGGAGACGTCGAGGTTCGAGACGGCGCGCGTGCCAATGGGGATGAGGTCTTGCAGGGCGGCGGCGCTTGCCGCTAGAGCGTCCTTTAGCTCGGCGAGATTGGCGGGAATGTCTTCGAGTTCCTGGTGGAGCGAGTTGGCGGCGGCGCCGAGCTGCGCGGCGGCGTGCTTGATGAGCTGGGTGGTGGCTTCGAGGCGTTCGGCGCTGTGGGCGTGGCGGTCGGCGGCGGCGGTAATGCCCGTGGCAAAGCGCTCCATGGCGGCGAGGGAGTTGTCGGTTCCGGCGCGGAGTTCCTGGCCGACGCTGGACCAAATGACCGCATCGAACCAGTGACGAGCTGACAGGCGGAGGCGTTCCATGCGCACGCCGACGCGATGGAGCAGCACTTGGTTCACCAGCGCCAGCACGGCGCCGGCGCCGACGCCGCTGACCAGCGGAATGACAGCGGCGAGGATGCTGTTGAGGGACTGCTCGTCGCCGGCGTCGATGTGTAGCCAGAAGAAGCCGATGACGGTAAGGACGACGCCCAAGAGGGGCGCCATCACGCCCATGCGTTGCAGGAGGAGGTACTTCGAGTCGCCGGCCAGGCGGGCGTCGAGCTCGGCGAGAGCCTGGTCGCGGGTGAAGGCGCCGCGGGGGGACTTCGCGTCGGCCGGAAAGACGGAGGAGGCCCAAGCGACCCAGGGGAAAGTTTCTTCAAGCGTTTCGAGATCGCCGCGTCCGTCGCCGCGGCGGCGATGGTCGCGCAGGAGTTGCTTGACGATCTTCGTGCGGCGGCGGGCCAGGGCGCTGAGCCGCAGGCTGAGGGCAAGCTGCACGACGAGGAACAGCAGGCCGACGCCGAGGACGGTCGCCCAGTGCCGGTCGAGCAGTTGGAGTCGGTTCAGGAGCTCGTCGAGCATAGTTCACCCGGGAGGAGTGATTGAGGGAGCGTCCATTATAGGGGACGGCGGCGGGGCGGGTTATTTAGCCTACAGCGGTTCGCTGGCTGGGGGCAAGGATTGGCGGGCTATGTATGTGATGTAGAGACGGCGCCATCAGCGGTTAGACCGAGCATTTTGCTGAAATCCAAGAGTTGGCGGAGCAACGTTTTCCGTCACGTACGGTCGGCCCGAATTCGTCCCGGAGGGACGCCTCGATAATAGCCCAGCGTTTTCAACGCTGGGTGAGTGAGAGGAGCACGTGCGAGAAGCCCCGGAGGGGCGATTGACAAGTTTGAAGGTTCAGTCGTCCCTAACGGGACTTCGGAATATTATGCCGCCGTTTACCCAGCGATGAATCGCTGGGCTATTATCGCGCTGTCCCTCTGGGACGCAATTTTCGGCGGCTGGAAGCCGCCGCTATTAACGCGATTTTAGCTGCTCGCGCTGCGGTAGCTGGCTAGGGCTTTCATGAAGACCCAGCGGCTGATGGCGAGGGAGGCGATCGTTGCCACGAGGGCGAACGCGGCGAGGAGGAGGCGTTCGGGGTTTTCGGCGGTGAGGGGTTTGGCCAGGATCGCGGCGGGGACGTTGATCACCACGAGGATCGGGATCACGAACGTGAAGACTTGTCGCAGGGGCGTGCCGTAGGGGCCTTGGTAGATTTCCATCGGGTAGCGCGAGAAGTTCGTGATGTAGAACCAGAAGTCGTACAGCGACTGATTGCGGCCGAGCCAGATGCTGGTGGCTGCCAGGGCGATCATGATGCTGTAGAGGATGAGCGTGCCGAAGATGACGTACAGCGGATAGAGGGTGAACTGTACGGCGGTGGGGTGCAGGCCTTCGATGCGCGGCAGCGAGTAGGCCAGGAGGCCGAGGGCGAAGAGAAGCTTGCCGGAGGCGGACCAGGAGATTTTTTTCACGGAGATGAGGAACTGCGGGTCCATCGGCTTGAGCAGGACGAAGTCGAGGCCGCCGGTGCGGGTCATTTCGCTGAGCTCTTCGGCATTCTCCATGAAGAAGGCTTCGACGAGGCTGTTCACGAGGATTGTGGTGGCGATGAAGACGAAGAACTGGTACTGCGCCCAGCCGGCGATGTCGCTGCGGCCTTCGCGGTGCATGAGGCTGTAGACGAGCGTGTAGAAGCCGAGGTTCATCGCGGCCCAGGAGAGGCTGGAGATGGTTTCGATGATGAAGTTGGCGCGAAAAGTCATGTCGCGGATGAGGCTGTTCCGCGCGAAGGTCAAGAAAACACCGATGTACGAGGGGCGATTGGTCATTTGATTCAGTTTTGCCGCAGATGACGCAGATGGACGCAGATGAAGGCCTGTAAGGTCGCGCTAGGAAAGCCCAGGGTGCCGCCCTGGGTAAACGGATGATTTAATCCTCTTAGCCCTGAAGGGGCGCGCTAATGACACGTGAAATGAACGATTAGCGCGCCCCTTCAGGGCTACGGGTCGTTCAATCCGGCGGATACCAGGGCTTCGCCCTGGGCTGTCATAGCGCGGCCCTTCAGGCCTGAAGACGCGTGGTGGCTTTCCGGCTCGATGACATGTGTCGGCGATTTC
>JAICUM010000529.1 GCA_025935855.1 Pirellulales bacterium
ATCCACGAGGCGCCTACCGCCGACGGATCGCCGCGCCTGATGCTGCCCGGAGAAATGGAGTGGAAAAACTTCCGCCAAGCGCAGGCGCAAGGTCTTGAACTGCTCGAGGATGTCGTCGCCTCGCTGGAAGAAACGGCCGACGAGTGCGGCCAGTCCTCGCTAATGTCAACATTAAACTAAAGCGACTGTCATGAAGATTGTTCGTTTTGCGGATCGCCAGGGCCAAACCGGTTTCGCCCGGCTCCATGACGGCGGCCGAACGACGCGCGTCGAGGGCGATTTGTTCGGCGCCTATCAAGATACCGGACAAGACGTCACGGTCCACAAAATTCTCACTCCCCTGGTTCCAAGCGTCATCTATTGCATCGGGCTTAACTATGTCCGCCACGCGCAGGAAGGCGGGCTGCCCAAGCCGGAGTTTCCGGTCGTCTTCATGAAGTCGCCAGCGACGATCCAACATCCCGGCGACCCGATCCGATTGCCTCGGCAACTGCGAAGCGACGAAGTGGACTTTGAATGCGAACTCGCGGTCGTGATCAGAAAAGCCTGTAAGAACGTCTCTGCCAAATCCGCTCTCGACTACGTACTGGGCTACACCTGCGCCAACGACGTGAGTGCTCGCGACTGGCAGGGCAAGTGGGGCGGCAGCCAGTGGTGCCGCGGCAAGACATTCGACACCTTCGCGCCGCTCGGTCCTTGCCTTGTGACGACCGACGAAATTCCCAATCCGAACCAGCTCAACATTCGAACCGTGTTGAACGGCGCGGTGATGCAGGATTGGAATACTGAAGACATGATTTTTTCGGTGCCGAAGCTGATTGAATTCCTCAGCGGCAGCACCACGTTGCCGCCGGGAACCGTGATCCTAACCGGGACGCCGCACGGCATCGGCGCCGCTCGCAAACCGCCCGTCTTCCTGCAGGCGGGTGATACGGTAACCATCGAAATTGGCGGCATCGGCGTCCTGACCAATCCGGTACGGGACGAAGAAGTTTGAGGCGCCCACGTCGGCGTCATCAAGTTGAGCGAACGATTTGTAGAGGCTGAATTCATGGCGACTGCCGCACTTCCGGGCGTTGAAAAGGAACTTTGGCTGGAAATGTTTCGCCGGATGCTGCTGATCCGGAAGTGCGAATTGCAACTCGCCAAGTCCCACCAGCGCGGACTCATCCACGGCGCCTGCCACACCTATGTCGGCCAGGAAGCGATCGCGGCCGGCGTGCTCACCGGCCTGAGCCACCAGGACATGGTCTTCAGCACGCACCGCGGCCACGGGCACGCCCTGGCCAAGGGCATGAGCGCCGAATGCCTCCTGGCGGAGCTATACGGTCGAGAATCGGGCTGCTCCCGCGGGCGCGGTGGGAGCATGCACCTGTTCTCGCCCGAAATTGGCATGATGGGCACCAGCGGCATTGTCGGGCCTTGCATTCTACAGGCCGCGGGAGCTGCCTACGCGTTCAAGCTGCGCAAGTCAAAGAACGTGGCCGTGGCGTTCTTTGGCGACGGCGCCGTCAGCAATGGCGCCTTTCACGAGGGGCTGAATCTCGCCAGCATTTACCGGCTGCCGGCGCTGTTTGTCTGTGAAAACAATCAATTCGCCACCGAAGTCCGCTTCGACTACGCTAGCCGCAATCCGCACGTCGCCAATCGCGCAACGGCCTACGGCATGATTGGAGTCGAAGTCGATGGCAACGACGTGCTGGCCGTCCACGCGGCGGCGCAGGAAGCCGTGGAGCGGGCCCGGCGCGGAGAAGGACCAACGCTGATCGAGTGTCGCACGTATCGCGTCCGAGCCCATGCGGAGGGCATGGTGGACTTCACCTACCGGACCCAAGACGAGGTCGAAGCCTGGAAAAAGCAGTGCCCAATTGCTCGCTGCCGCGAAGCGCTGCTCGAAACGTTCGGGGATGAAGAAGCCAATGCGGAAGTTTGGCTGGACCGCATCGAGGAAGAAATCACTGAAGAGATTCAAGCCGCCAACGAGCGCGCCTTGGCCGCCGCATATCCGCCGGCCAGTACCGCGACTTCCCATGTGTTCGCCGTGGCTCGCGAAACGAATCGTCCGACGCCGCCTTCCCGCACCCCGGCCCCCGGAAGCCCAGCTCGCGAGATCACTTTTTCGCAGGCCACGGTCGAAGCCTTGCGAACAGCAATGGGCCGAAACTCGATGACGTTTGTCCTGGGCGAAGGTATCGGGGAGCGCGGCGGCAACTTCAAAACCACCGACGGGCTGTACGCTCTCTTCGGCCCCGAGCGGCTCTGCGACACGCCCATCTCCGAACGCGGTTTCATCGGCCTGGCAGGTGGCGCCGCAATGGCGGGGGCCCGTCCGGTCGTCGATTTCATGTTCGCCGATTTCATTCTGGACGCCGTCGGCGAAGTCATCAATCAAATCGCCAAAATCCAGTACATGTCCAACTGCCGGATTCACATGCCCGTCGTGATGCGAGGCTGCATTGGCATCGGCCACTCCGCGGCGACGCACCATTCCGGCAGCTACTACTCGATGTACGCCCACTTCCCGGGACTGCGCGTCGTGACGCCCTCGAACCCGTACGATGCCAAGGGACTGTTCGCCGAAGCGCTTGCCGGCGAGGACCCTGTGCTGTTCCTGGAGCATCGCGAGCTCATGGCCATGAAGGGCCACGTGCCGGAAGACGATTATCGAATCGAATTCGGCAAGGCAAACATTCTTCGTAGCGGCTCCGATGTCACAGTCGTGTCGCTGGGACAGATGCTGCAGAAAGTGCAGTGCTCGGCCGAGAAGCTGGCGACGGAAGGCGTCTCGGTCGAGATCATCGACCCTAGAACGGTCGCGCCGCTGGACTCGGAGACGATCCTCAACTCCGTCGCGAAGACCGGCCGGCTGCTCATCGTGGATGAGAGTTTCGGCCCGTTCGGCCTCGGGGCGGAAATCGCGGCGCGGGTGATCGACAACGGATTCGACGACCTGGACGCACCCATCAAGCGGCTGAACGGCGCCCACGCGCCGACGCCCTACAGCCCGGTCTTGGAAGAGGCCGTTGTGCCGCAAGTGGAGTACATTACCGCCGCGTTGCGCGAGCTGCTCGCCGAATAACGGTCGCCCCAGCGTAAGCCGCATATATCGCAACATAGTTGAACTGCCATGGCTATCGACATCGTTGTTCCCCGACTTGGCTGGTCAATGGAGGATGGCGCGTTCTGCCGCTGGCTGAAGCAGGACGGCGAGCAGGTTCGGGAAGGCGACGGGCTCTTTGAACTTGAGGGGGACAAAGCGACGCAAGTCGTCGAGTCGTTCGACGCCGGCATCTTGCACATTCCCATTGATGGACCGAAGCCGGGCGATATCGTCAAAGTCGGCCAGCTTCTAGGTCTTCTCCTGGCGAAGAACGAGCCGCTGCCCACTACGAAGACGACTACGGGTCCATCGGAGAACCAGGCCGCCGGCACTCATTCGCCCGCAGCAGGACGGGCGGAAGCTTCACCTGTGCCGAGTAAGAGG
>JAICUM010000620.1 GCA_025935855.1 Pirellulales bacterium
GTTTCGGCGCACGCGCGGATGGCAGCACGCTCACCGAAGCCCCCGAGGGCTTCCTCGACTCCCGCCGCGGCAAGGCCGGAACTTACCTGCCCGTCTCAGAAGTCGAAGTCGCCTCCGTCACCGCCGAAGAAGCCGCCGCCTACCAGCAATTTGCCGACCGCTTTCGTCAGGAAATCGGCCAGACTCCGCCCATCGCCGTCGCCGCCCAGCGCAAACCGCTTCCGAATAACGCCGGCGAAACTATCGCCGCCGACATCCTCGCCGCGCCGCTGGACGACGTGAAGCTCGGCCGCCTCCCCGACATGCTCGGCGATCCAAGCAAGGAGCGCGTCGCGCCCGTTGACGGCGACGTCGTTCACCTGGAGCTCGTGCTGAACTCGGTCCTGCAACTCGCCGCGCCCGAACCGCATCACCTTTTCGTCGCCCTGCGCGACTTCCGCACGCCGCTCGTGGTCGAGCAAGGTCAGGTCGTGCCGGGCGCTCCGATGTCTGAGCTCGTTCGCATGTACGTCGGAACATGGCCGCGCCCCGGGCTCGCACGCTTGTTCTTCGGGCAGCAACTGGCTCAAGGTCCCGAGCCGATCGCCGGTCCGCAAAACACCTGGCAAGCGAAGCGCGACGACTTCCTGCTGATCAGCTTCAAACCAGATCTGGTCCGCGAAGTTCTGCCGCAGCTTCACACCGTCCCCGTCGATGAACCCGCCCAGGTCTGGCTCGACGTCGCCGACCTCACCAAGACGCAGCTTTCCTCGGCGATCAACGCCTACGGCTACTCGCGCGCCCGCGAAACGTCCGTCGCCGCTTGCCGGCTGATGAACAACCTCGCCCAGCAGCTTCACCTGCCCATCGAGGGCTGCCAGAAGATCGCCCAAGACTTGATGAACGGCAAATTCGTCGATCCGCTTGGCGGCGAATACGCCGTCGTGCAAATCCCCGGCAGCCTGCCCATCTGGAGTTCCACGGCCATCACGCCGCAAAACCAAATCATGCTCACCCAGCCGCCGCCGAATTTTCAGTTGCCGGTGCTCACCTGGCTGCACGGCCTCCGCGGCTGGGCCCGGCTCGACGAAAAAAAAGAAATCGCCGCCCATGTAGAAGTGGACATGGCCGCCACCGCCATCCCCTAGATAGCCCGGCCATCCTGGCCGGCCGCCGAGCCAGAATGGCTCGGCTATATGCCCGGAGCGGCGCCCAGCTCCACCGCATGCAGCTCAATCGCCGAAGGCAACAACCGCC
Source organism: Pirellulales bacterium (assembly GCA_025935855.1). Lineage (GTDB taxonomy): Bacteria > Planctomycetota > Planctomycetia > Pirellulales > Lacipirellulaceae > Lacipirellula. The sequence goes on from JAICUM010000620.1 coordinate 1,237, forward strand.
TCCCGCTGCGCGCCTCCTCCAAGAGCACTCCCGCACGATAAGAGCTCCGCACCAACGGCCCCGCCGCCACCCCTTTGAACCCCATCCCGCGCGCCGCCTGTTCCCACTCCAAAAACTGCCGCGGCTCGACATACCTCTCCACCGGTAAGAAGCGCGAGCCCGGCCGGCCCGGCGCCAAATACTGCCCGAGCGTCAGCAACTCGACTCCGACCTCGCGCAACAGCCGCAGCGCCTCCAGCACTTCCTCATCCGTCTCCCCCAGTCCGACCATGAGGCTGCTCTTCGTCGGCACATCCGGCCGCCGCTCCGCGGCGCGCCGCAACACTTCCAAGCTCTGCGTGAAGGAAGCCCGCGGATCGCGCACCAGATGACCCAGCCGCGGCACGCACTCGACATTGTGTGCGAAGACTGCCAATGGAATGCCATCAAGCAGCGCTGCTAGAGCCGCCCAATTCCCCGCAAGGTCGCTCGACAACAGCTCAATCCCCGTCGCCGGCAGCCGCCGATGCACCGCCTCGACGCACGCCCGGTAGTGTCCCGCGCCGCCGTCCGCCAGGTCGTCGCGATTCACCACCGTGATCACGACATAGCTTAAGCCCAGCCGCTCGACCGCGTCCGCCAACCGCTCCGGCTCGTCCCCATCCACCGGCGGTGGCGACTTGAGCGTCTCGACCGAGCAAAACCGGCATCCCCGCGTGCAGCTCTGCCCGGCGACCATAAACGTCGCCGTCCCCCGCGCCCAGCAATCATGAATGTTCGGGCACCGCGCCTCCTCGCACACCGTGTGCAGCGCGTTCCCTTCGACCGCATGCTGCGTGAGATTAAAGACCTGCTGCGTGCGCCCAGCGGGCAGATTTACTCGCAGCCATTCCGGCAAACGACGTCGCGGCGGCTCCGTCAACTCCAGCGGTTTACTAATCATTGGGCAGTTAGCTGTCACTACTGGGCAGCACGTACTGAATCGTATACTTCGTCTTTCCGATGTTTACCTTGTCCCCCGGCGCCAACGCGGTTGACGAGACTTTCAGTCCGTTCACCTTGGTTCCGCTCGAACTTTTCAAATCACGCAAAACCCAATAGCCATCTTCGAAGCTGAGTACGCAATGAACTTTGGAAACCTTGGGAGAGTCAACAAGGATGTCACAAGCTTTATTTCGACCTATCACAAGCGGTGCATGAGTAAGTGCGATTGAAGCGCCATCTTCGGATGTCAACTCGCCGTTCACTTTGCTGGCGAGGGGCCTCGGATCAGCCGTCTCCACTGCGAGCAAATCGTCGAACTCGTCGTCCGATCGGAGCCACACGAGGCAACCGCAATTCGGGCACGCGGCGTCGCCCGGCGGTCTGCTCACTTCCAGCCAAAAATCGTGGCCGCAAATAAGGCAGTGATTGAATTCGCCCTCAGGGGTGCGCGAGGCGATGTTCATGAAGGACGCCAATGGTTCACGCGATCGTGTAGTCGCACGCTCAACTTAATTCTACCGCGCGCATCTACGACCGCCAAACATCGCAATGGGCGGGACCCTAAGCAAGTGTAGCCTTCTCGCTCCGCGAGAAGGA
>JAICUM010000552.1 GCA_025935855.1 Pirellulales bacterium
AAGCGAACGAAAACGCCGTCGGCCGCGTCGGCCATTGAAAACGTCGCTAGGCACGCTATTGCAACGGTCAGGATCGCCGAGACAGTCTTTCGCATTCCCGGTCGCCTCAGCGGTGATGCTCATTGAGCTTGCAGCAAGGCGCCAGTATAGCCGCAGGAGCGATGCGGCGTCACTCGGCGGCGGTTCGCGCGGAGGACCGGGCAAATGCGGCTAGAGAACGCCCAAGCGGCGCTTCCGAGCACGGCGCGTGCCCACTAGTGCGGCGACGGCGAAGAGCACTCCTGCCGCCGGCTCGGGAATCGCCGTTTGGGCGCCGGCGGCGGCTGCCGCTCGGGCCGCCGTCTGCCAGGCGAGGAAATCGGCGCCGTCCACATCGCCGTCGCGGTCGGCGTCTCCTTGGCGGAAGAGAGCGCCGCTGGCGAGCCCGATGTTCGCCTTCCACACCGCGAGGTCGGCGCCGTTCACCTGTCCGTCCATGTTGAAGTCGCCGGGCTGAGCCGAACGGAGCACGAGCGTCGAAACGCTGTAGGCCGGCATCGAGTAGATGAACGCGTTCACCAAGTCGATCGGCACGTTGGCCAGGTGCTGCGGGTTTGCGCTCGACGAGGTGAGCTGATACACCTCGGCGTAGTCGAACCGGTTGTCGGACGTCACGGCCAGCGCCGCCGACTGGGCGGTGCTCATCCGGTTGATGGCCACGAGCACCATCTTCGAGGGATCGCTCGTGTCGGTGCTCGCGTACACGGCGGACTTCGAGATCGAGTCCGTCGAGGCATCGACCGACGTGTCGCCAAACTTCCCGCCGGCGCCATTGTAGTTCAGGTACATCTTGAAGGCGCCGGTGACGTACTGCGAACTCGAGGCGCCGTACAGATCCCAAAAGGTGGCGGCGAAGACGCCCTGCTTGCCGTAAATGCCCAGCACATCGGCCTCGGCGATGCCGCCGGAGATGTGGTTCGTGCCTCCGTAGTTGTACTCGGTGATGGCCATCTTCGTGCCAGGCTTGAAGTCGTTGATGTCTCGTTGCAGGCGCGGCAAGAGCTTGATCGGTCCCATATGCCCGGCTGTCCCGCTCCACGTACTCCACTTGCTAATCCAGCTGACCTCTGTGTACGTCGGATCCCAGAGCGAGCGCGGCGCCTGGACGCGAGCCGCAACCACCGCCGGGGAATTGTCGATAGTCGGAGTCGCAGAAATACGTGTGCCGGGGTTCGTGTCTGGATCGGTGCCGCTGAGTGCTTCCGGGTACCAATGCAGGTCAATCACATCCATCAGCTTTCGGCCCTGTTGTGCTTCAGCGGCTGCCGTCTGCTGGAGGAGGTAATCGTAAAACTTCATCTCGCCGGAGGGGTCATTTCCGCCGGGGTGGGAGGCGATTGGAACGGAATCTCGATCCGGAGCGCCTTGAAGTGATATGAAGTCGTTCCAGCCGTAACCAACGCCACCAAAGACCAGTGCGTTGGGATTCACATCCTTGATGGCGCCGGCATGAGCGATCGTTTTGTCGCGCAACTCCTGATAGGTCGGAGCATAAGGATGAATCTCAGGATGAGTCCGCTCGTGGCTGTTCGACTGCCAGTTCGAAGAAGAAAAGCCTGCTGATAGGGAATCGCCCCAAAGGCCCGGCTCATTATCCAAGTCGTAGAACACCTGCTGGCCGGGCTGCTTCTTCGATTCGACCCAGTTCACGAACTCGTCGGTGAAGACGTAGTTATCGGTCTTGTCCGGGGTGGTTGAAAGGGAAGAGCCGGGATAGATCGTGGACTTCTTCGCCTCGACGATTTTGAATCGGCTGGACGGCGCGAATTGGTTCGCTTCGATCTGAGTACCGAGAGCGTCGGCAGAGGCGTAGCCCGCCATCGGCACGGTCACGATCAGGCCGCGATGATTCGTCGCCGCCGCCTGTAGCGACGGCAGCACGGCCTGGCCTGGTAGCGTATTCGATTGGTTGTTTACCAAGTAGTTGTCGTTCTGGTAGCGATAGTCCTTGCCCGCGTTCGAGGCGTTGGTCTCCCAGTTGTAGGCGCTCCAGCGATTGCCGCCGAGGCGGTCGAGCGTGTAGGGGGCGCTGGGCGTGCCGGCGCCGAGGAAGTTCGAGCCGTAGATGTAGGGCGAGATGGGCTTAGCGCCGGTTGAAGAGTTCACGGTGAAGCGAACGTCGGCCGCCCCTGGGTTATCGGGCGTAACGGCGGCGACGCGCGACGTGCTGAGAAGCACCAACAGCGGCAACGTCAACGAATAAATCGCGATTGCCGGCAAATGAAGCTTCTGACGCCCAACGCTCATTGTTCCGCCTCTTCAAACGATTTCACGCCGGTGATGCTCCGCGATTTTTGGACATGCATTATTGGTCTCTCACGCGGCGCTCGGCAAATTGTACGAGGGCATTTTGGATTTTGTCATCATTCGGGGGGCCCCACGTTTTGTGATCAAAACTCACGACCCTCAGGCGCCAAGCGGCGCGAATTCTTCGAGAAAATTCGCCTCAATTGCCATCCGACGCCCTTTGTGCTCATGCACTTTTGGATTTTCCAAAAAAAGTCCAAAAGTCCAAAATCCCCTCTTCGATCACACTGCAGGCGCGGACGCGGCGCGTGTACCAAGCCTGCAAGGCTGGGCGGCGTCGCCTGCTGTTTGGCCGACTCGCCCGCCAAGCAGCGTGCGGTAATGTGAACTAACATACACTAATGCGCGGCCAATTTCAAGAGCCAAGTCTATGTCGATTCTCGGCGATCGGTTGTGCGCTCGAGCGGGGCGTCCGCCATCAAAACGCGTTGCGATCAAATACGCCGCCGTCGGAGGAACACATGATTTTTTCCCAGGCGCCGAAGTCCATGAAGCCCGGCCGACTCCCCTCTTGGTAGGCAAGATTGTATGTGCCGTGGTGCGTCTCAATGTTTTCCGAGATGAAGGCAACGCTTCCGTCCGCGAAGGCCACGTGAACGCCGCCAGGATGTTGGCTGCGTGGAGCCGCCTGATTGCTTGCGGTTCCACCGCCGCCAATACCCATGCAGTTCTGCTGCATGGTTGCCACGCCAACCTCGGCTTCGACGCGGGGTCCGCCGAGTATGTTGTCTGCTCCAGGATCACAGGAGTTTGGCCCAATACAGTCGTCGGTCGAATGGGCCCAGATACTGCTGGCGCCGGCCATTCCCATCGCCCATATGCCGCGGCGATCTGAAGTGCTTATTCCGGCGCGCAGTTCGCCAAGGAGTACTGTGTTGCTGGTTCCGTCTTCAATCTCTTTGATTGAAAGGGCCGTATTACCCCCCATGACGCCGCGCGTCCA
>JAICUM010000785.1 GCA_025935855.1 Pirellulales bacterium
GTCGGCGGCCGCCGCGGCGAGAGCCATCAGCATCATCACGACGGCACAGGCGGAAACACGCGTCGCGGTTGGATGCCGCAACGACCATTTGCGCGAAGCGGCGATTAGACTTGGGCGCTTGGCGGTGATTGGGCAGTCGCTGGCAAACCGTTTCAGGTCGTCCGCCAAATGTCGGGCAGTCAAATAGCGATCGCCAGGATTCTTCTCGATTGACTTCAGCACAATGGTTTCTAAATCCGCCGGGATGCGCGGATTGACTTGCCGCAATTTGTGCGGCTCGTCAAAGGCAATTTGGCGCAACAATTCATGCCGTTCTTCCGCCGGATAGGCCGGCTGCAGGGTGAGCAGCTCGTAGAGCGTGACGCCGAGGGAGTAGATGTCGCTGCGGTGGTCGATGACGACGCGTTTGGCGAGGGCTTGCTCGGGGCTCATGTAGCGGAGCGTGCCGACGAGGTCGCCGGTCATGGTCATGGCGGCGTCGGCTTCGATGCGCGCCAAGCCGAAGTCGGTGATCCAGAGTTTGCCGGCGTCATCCAGCAGTAGGTTGGCGGGCTTGATATCGCGGTGCAAGATGCCGTTTTGGTGGGCGTAGTCGAGGGCGTCGGCGGCTTGGATGCCGAGGCGGGCGATGGTGCGGTAGTAGTCTTTCGAACTGTAATCAGGGAGCGTGGAGAGATTGGCTATGGGTTGGGTGTCGAGGGCGGATTGGGGATTGCGGATTGCGGATTGGCCCTCACCCCGGCCCTCTCCGAGAGCGGAACCCTCACCCCGGCCCTCTCCCAGGGGGAGAGGGGGAGGAGTTGTGATTTGAGATTTGAGAAGGTTTTCATGCGTTTTGGATCTTGCCGAGTATTTCCTGGCCACTGACTGCTGGCCACTGGCGACTTGCTTTGCACGCAATTGCTCGATGGCTTCGGCGAGGCTTTGGCCTTCGATGAGCTGCATGGCGTAGTAGTGGACGCCGCGGTCGCAGCCGACGGAGTGGATGGCGACGATGTTTCCGTGGTCGAGGGTGGCGGCGGCGCGGGCTTCGTTTTTGAAGCGGGCGAGCTGCTGGCGGTCGAGCATCGCGGCGAAGGGGAGAACCTTCAGGGCGACGCGGCGGCCCAGGGAGAGCTGTTCAGCTTCGTAGACGACGCCCATGCCGCCACGGCCGATCTCGCGGATGATGCGGAAGTCGCCGAGGGCCTGGCGGGGACCGTCGGGGAAGCCGTCCAAGACGTCTTCGCGAGCCGACCCGCCGGCGTCTTCGACCAGGCGGAGGCTGGCGAGGCAGCCTTCGAGACGCTCGGCGAGGTGCGGGTGCTCGGCGAGGAGCTCGTCGGTGGAGGGGCGCCGGCCGGCTTCGACTTCGGCCAGGTAGTGTTCCAGCACGGCGGCGAGCTCGGCGTCATCGCTTGAGGCCGCGGGCGATCGTTGAAATGCAATTGTGTCGTTCATTGCAGGCGATCCAGTTCTTTGCGCAGCCGTTCCAGCGCGCGGGCCCAGAGCATGCGGACGGCGCCGGCCGAACGTGAGAGGCGCGCGGCGATTTCGGTGAATTCGATGCGTTCGAAATGGCGAAGCACGATCACTTCGCGGTAAACGGGCGGGAGCTTCGCGAGCGCGTCGGCCAGGAGGACGCTTTGCTCGCGCTGGTCGGCCATTTCGCTGGGGCTGGGCTGCTGGTTGGCGGCGAGCCGGGCGAGACACTGGCTGGATTGTTCGACGCCGGCTTGCAGGGCGACTTCGCGGCCGATGTTCCGCTTGAGCGAGA
>JAICUM010000656.1 GCA_025935855.1 Pirellulales bacterium
GCGGAAGGGAATGTCGAGGCGGCGCAGGAGTTGATCAAGGCCGGAGCGGATTTTAGAATTCGCCTCAATGGCGGAATGACGCCACTGCTGCTGGCGGTCCGTGAAGGCAAGATGGAGATGGTCCGCCTGCTGCTCAAGTCGGGCGCAGACGTGAACGAGACGCTGCAAATTCCGCCGGGCGGCCGCCGGGCCTGGCCGAAGCCAGGGCGTCCTGGGCAGAGCGCACTGCACATTGCAGTGGAAAACGCGCACTATGAACTTGCGGCGATGCTGCTCGATGCCGGCGCTGACCCGAACGCCAGCGGGCCCGGCTACACGGTGCTGCACGCGATCCCTTCGGTCCGCAAACCGAGCGGCGGCGACAATGATCCGGCGCCGGATGGGTCGGGCAACATGACTAGCGTGGAGTTGATCAGGAAGCTGGCCGCCAAGGGCGCGAACCTCAACGCGCGGATGACGAAGAAAATCAACTTCGGCTTAACGAGCCTCAACGACGTTGGCGCGACTCCCTTCTGCATGGCAGCGCTCACCGCCGATGCCGAACTGATGCGCCTCTACGCGTCACTGGGCGCTGACCCGAAGATTCCGACTGCCGATGGCGCCACGCCGCTAATCGTCGCGGCGGGGCTGGGGACGCGATCGCCGGGCGAAGATGCGGGGACCGATAGCGAGGTAGTGCAGGCAATCGCGGTCGCCATCGAACTCGGCAACGATCCGAATGCGGTCGACAAGAACGGCGAGACCGCGATGCACGGGGCCGCGTATAAGAACGTCGCCGACGCAGTGCGTTATCTGGCGAGCCACGGCGCCAATCCCGACGTATGGAATCAGCCGAATAAACATGGCTGGACTCCGTTGACGATCGCGCAGGGCTACCGCTTCGGCAACTACAAGCCGTCGCCTCCCACGATAGAGGCTCTGCTGGAAGTGATGAAGGCGCAGCACGTGCCAATTAAGGAGTACAAGAAGGCCCGCGTCGTTAGCGCCAGCAACTGAAACTCACACGGCTACGATTCTGATTCGTTCGCCGCTTAGTGGACCTCGTCCGAGCCGATGACAAGCTCTAGAAGTTCCGCCCGGTAGGTATCAAACCAACGGACCAATGGTACAAAGACCGAAGCGGGCGTTAACCGGCCAGCGGCTGTGTGCTTGGCCAAGGCGGTGCGGACATCCTGCTCAATAAGCGACACTGCCGCGATAGCGTCAGCGCCGCCGTAGGCCGAACAGAACAGCCGAATGTGCCGAACATGGTTTCGGGGATGCTGGCCGTCACACGCCAAGTTTGTGAAGCCCCAAACGGCGTCGGAAATATCTTGCAACCGCCGGCCGGGCTTAGCCTCGTCCCAATCGATGAGCGCAACCGGTACGCCCTCCGCAAACACCATATTGTGAGGACCGGCGTCGCCGTGTATAACCACTTCATCGCTGGCCTTCAACTGACAACGGGCAGTCGCGTCGTGGAATCGCCGCAGGAGTTCCGCAGCTTTGATCACCGCCTCATCACTGAAGGCGTGCCTCCTATGAGGTACATTGCCCGGTATGAACGTTAGCAAGTGGTGGCCCGATTGATCGAAACCGAGCGATGCTGGAGCTCCCTCGAAGCCAATTCGTTCAAGGAACCTCAACAGTTCGTGTACAAAGACCGAGTTCTCATTGGCCGTGCGCTTGACGATATGCCCCATCCTTTGTACGTCGGGCGTCGTCCGGCCACCCCGGAGTTGTTTGCTTCCCATACCGCGCGGCTGCACGTCTGAAGTATGACAATTGTCCGGACCTCGTCCAGTCGTGGCAGCGTAAACGCAGACTCGCGGGAGTCGATGACGGCGGCGACTCGCGGGCGAGGCGTTCAATGCCCGCCCAGGAGCCTTAGAACCACATCTCGATAGAGCCGCCCAGTGGTCAGCATCGCTCCGTTGCGCAGCGTCATCGCATAGGCGCCGTTCGCCAGAGGCGCGATCTTCACTATGCGCGAGATGTTCACAATCCGGCTGCGATGGACGCGGGCAAATTGGCTCGAATCGAGCTGGCGCTCCAGGTTCGTTAGCGTGTCATGCACGAGGCGAACGCGGTTTGCCGAGTGCAGCTCCACGTAGTTGTCGTTCGCTTCCAACCAGTCGATAGCGTCGAGCGGGATCATCTCAAATCCATCTTTCGAGCGCACCGCGAGCCGCTCGAGCGAGGTGCGCTTTGGCTGCGAAACAAGCAGCGCTTCGAGCCGGGCGGACCACTCGGCTCGGGCTAGAGTGTTTACGCGCTCGCGAGCCCGATCGATGCTTCGAATTAAACGCTCTTCGTCGAAGGGCTTGAGCAGGTAGTCGACAGCATTCAGCTCAAATGCCTGAATGGCGTACTCATCATAGGCCGTAATGAAAATCACCATGGGCATGCGCTCGGGACCTACTTCACGAACGACTTCCAGTCCCGTATGATCCGGCATGCGCACGTCGAGAAGCACCAGATTGGGCGATTGTTCGCGGATTAGGCGGATTGCCTCGGACCCACTGCCACACTCGGCCGATATTTCAATGCCGGACAGCTTCGCCAGA
>JAICUM010000516.1 GCA_025935855.1 Pirellulales bacterium
AAGGCCGCAATCGCCGCATCAATCGCATTGCCGCCCTGCTTCAGAATATCCGCCGCCGCGTCCGCCGCCTCCTTCCGCAAACAAGCAATCGCCTGCTGCCGCCCCTCACCCGCGCCATCCCCCGTCGCCGCCAGAACCCACCGCGGCAGAAGCGCATCCCCAACCGCCCCCGCCGCCACAGCGCCCGCTCCACGCCCCAAAAACGACCGCCGCGAAAACTCAGTTCCCTTCATCAACCCGCTCCCCCCCTCTCAAATCTCAAATCTCAAATCCGAATGGCAGTGCTCAACTCACCTCATACGCATAAGGCTTTCTCATCTCCCGCACCAGCATCCCATTCGCCTCGTTGTCATCTTTGAACCGCTCCGCCGCCGGATCCCAGCTGAGCTTCCGCCCCAGCCGCACCGCGATCACCCCCAGATGGCACACCGACACGCTCCGGTGCCCAATCTCCGCCTCCGCGATCGGCGCCTTCCGCGTCTTCACGCAGTCGAAGAAATTCCCCATGTGATTGTCGCTCGCATACAGGCGTGTCGCCCGCGGCGGCAGGGGCTTCTCGATGAGCTCGCGGTCGCTTGCCTCCAGCTTGCCGTCGCGACTCACGTAAATCCAACCCTCCGGCCCTTCGAACTGCACGCCGTGGTACTTCTCCCCCGGCTTCGGCTTCCCCAGCACTGACCCCGCCCAGCCGTTCGCGCTGGTGCTGTTGCAAAAATGCTCGACGCCGTCCTCGTACACATACTTCACCGCGTACTGGCTCGCCGCCGTGAACCCGCCCGGCACTTCCTCAATCGTCGCGCGGCCTTCCACGCTCACCGGCCCGCTCCGCTCGCGGCCCAGGCCCCACAGCGCGATGTCATTGTGATGAGCGCCCCAATCGGTGAGCGTCCCCCCGGAGTAATCCCACCAGTAGCGGAACTTCGTATGGCACCGCTCCGGCACATAGTCGTGTACCGCCGTCTGCCCCTGCCAGAAATCCCAGTTCAGCTCCTTCGGCACGGGCTGCGAAGCAAACGGCCCGCCATGCAATCCCTGCGGCAGCCAAGTCCGCACGCGCTGGACTTTGCCGAGCCGCCCGTTGCGCACCAGCTCGCACGCCAGCCGAAACGTCGGATCGCTCCGCTGCTGGCTCCCCACCTGCATTACGCGGCCGCTCTTCTTCACCGCCGCCACCAGCCGTTTGCCTTCGTCGATCGTGAGCGTCAGCGGCTTCTCCGCGTACACGTCCTTCCCACTGCCGACGGCCCGCAGGTTGACGAGCGTGTGCCAATGGTCCGGCGTCGCCGTGATGATGACGTCCACGTCCTTCAAATCGCACACCTTGCGATAGTCGTCGTACGGCTTCGCCCCCTTAAAATTCTCCACCGCCTTCTCGCGATGACCGGCGTCCACGTCGCACACTGCCACGACGTCGCCAAACTTCCGCGCGAGCGTCGCATCGTGCGTCCCCATCCCGCCGCAGCCGACGAGCGCAATCCGCGGCCGCTCGTTCGGCGACTTCTCGAACGCCGCGGCGCGCCGCGGCAGCTCCTCCAAATACCACGCCGGCAGCGCCGCCGCCGTCTTCAACACCTCCCGCCTCGACCAACCCGTCTTCGCCGACATCGCTATCCCCCATTCTCGCCAAACCGGGGGCTAGCGCCCCGCGGCTGATCCCATTATTGACGTTCAGAATCCTAAACGAATGGGTGCCATGCCCACGGAGGTCCGCCGACGTGGGCATGTTTGCCTGTAATCACATGCCCACGCGGACGTGGGCATGGCACGCGAGTTCGATTTGCATTCTGAACATCGATAGCCGGCACGCCCTAGCGTCCGGTTCCTCTCAGCATATCAGCCGCGACGCGCTAGCGTCCGGTTAATTGACTTCACCAAAAAAAGAAAGGGCCGAGCCAGCGCTCCGCCCTTTCCAAAAGAACACGTCGCTGCCCGGATCGCCTACCGCCGGTTCAACTCCATCAGCAGCCGCAGGATGTACCAGAACAACAGCGCCACCGCCGCGAACAACGCCAGCGACGCCGCCACGTGCTGCCCGATGCGATAGTGGTGCAGCACATTGCTCGTGTCGTACACAATGTAGCCGCTCGCCAGCAGGATCATCGCCCCACTGAACCACGTCCCCAGGTTAAAGCCAAACAGCGCGCTGCACACGATCGTGCCGAACGCGGCCCACGCCACGATGAACAATCCCGTGTGCAAGAACGAATAATCGCCCTTCGTGATAAACACAAACGCCGTCAGCCCGGCAAAGATGAACGCCGTCAGGATCCCCGCGTTGAGAATCACATTCGGCGGACCCATCAGGTTCGCGATATACAGCAGCGGCAAAAAGATGATCGCCTCCGCCACCACATACAGCCCCAGCCCCAAATACTGCTTCCCGACCGACGCATCCGACTGCGCCCACGAGTTCGCCAGCCAGCTCACGCCGATGAACGCCCCGAGCACTACCAGCCAGCCAAGTCTTCCGCCGCCCATCAGCGTCTCGGTCATCCGCTGACCCAGCGGCGTGCTCAACAGCGCCGCCTCAATCGCCATGAACGCCAGCACCGCCCCGAGCAGGTGTAGATACGTCTTCCGAACAAACCCCGCCCGCTCATCAACGTCCGCCTCAGCCGCCGTCAGCCCCCAATTGCGATAAGGATTGTCCGCGTAATTCATGACCAGCTCTCCACAGAAAGGGTAAACGCCGCTTGGGGCGAAGGTTATTCCAACGTCAACAGTATATCGAATCCGCCCCCTGCTTCGCACGCCCAATCGCCCCGAACAAGAATAGTCCGCAGATGTCGCAGATTTCCGCAGATAATCGGCGTGTACGGAACCTACCTCTTGGATTCATCAGTATTTCTTAATCTGCGGCCATCTGTGTCATCTGCGGAAAATTCTTTTGAAGCTTTTCAGCGGCCGTGCTACAGTGCCCGCGCGAACGCCGCCCGCTCCTCCCTTGTCTCTCGCGGTGAAGGACCATCAGCCCATGCCCGCCACGCTCGTCGCCCAGCCTCCCGCCGAACAAGCCTTCGCCTGGCCCGTCCGCCGCCCGCTCCTCTCCGCCGAATGGCGAAACCTCGTGCTCGTGAACTACGAAGTCGATCCCGCCGTCCTCGCGCCGCACATCCCCGCCGGCACGGAGCTCGACTTCCACGAAGGCAAAACCTACCTCTCCATCGTCGGCTTCCAATTCCTGAACACGCGCCTCTTCGGCCTCCGCATCCCCGGCCACACAAACTTTGAAGAAGTAAACTTGCGCTTCTACGTCCGCCGCCGCGCAAAAGAAGGCTGGCGCCGCGGCGTCACCTTCATCCGCGAGCTCGCCCCCCGCCGAGCCGTCGCCCTCACCGCCCGCCTGCTCTACGGCGAGAACTACCTCTGCGTCCCCATGCGCCACCGCGTCGACTATCCGGACTCCGCCCACTCGTGCGGAAACGGGAGGGCGAGGCTCCCGCCGAGCCGAGCGCCGGGTACTCACATTCCATCTTCACCATACCTCGACGCATCCATTCCCACCCGCATCGGCTACCACTGGAAATCCCACCGCCACTGGCGCCACGTAACTCTCGAACCCACCCCCCCTGCCGCGCTCCCCGAACCCGGCTCCCACGAACAATTCATCAT
>JAICUM010000250.1 GCA_025935855.1 Pirellulales bacterium
ACTAGTGGCCACGCGCCGTGCTCGGAAGCGCCGCTCGGGCGTTCTCTAGCCGCATTTGCCCGGTCCTCCGCGCGAACCGCGGCCAAGTGACGCTGTGTCGCTCCCGCGGCTATACTGGCGACTTGCTGCAAGCTCGATGAGCATCTCGCTGAGGCGACCACGAATGCGAAAAATTGCCTCGGCGATTCTGATTGTTGCTACAGCTTGTCTCGCGGCATCTTCAACAGCCGCTGGGACCGACGGCGTTTTCGTTCGCTTTCGCTTGAATGAACCGAAGGCCGCGAAGTACTACGTCAAAGTCGCTGGCTACGTTCACGAGCCGAACTGGTATTTGCCGACGGCCACCCTGCCGGCCGGAGCGGAACAGAAGCGCGAGCGACTGCCGGCAGGCGAATTCACGGCATGGTTCGATCTTGCCAAACACGCCGAGGCCAGCTTGCACAGCAAACTGAATCGCGCCGGTGGGATTGCCGAATTCCCAAACGTCACCGCGCAGTTCATCACCGAATCCGAATCGGCAAAGCGCGACATTGACATCGAGCTGGCGACGGCGCCGGATGCTGAGCACATCGTCAAACGCTGGCACGAAGCATTCACCGGCGACCTCACCAGCTTTCTCGTCTCGCCGCATCTTGCCAAGGATGCGCATGAACTGGAAACAGCGAGCGAAATGACCGCCCGCCGGCTTCGCTGGGCCGAACAAGCCACCGGCGGCGTCCGCCATGCTCCGAAGGACTTGCTCATCCAAACCAGTTTTTGGAGTCCGCAGCGCCCGGAGCTGAATCTACAGGAAGCCCGCGTGCTGTGGCTCTTAGGCTTCAACGTCGCCGGCGGAGCGTCGGCTGAGGTTCGCGCGAAGTACCCGGTGTTTCGCACGCCGTCCGCGTCGTTCGACGTGCTCCTCGGACCGGAAACCGATCGCGAGGCGGTCAAGGCAAGTTGGGAGAAGCTCGGCCCGCCGCTCAAAGGCGTCCTGCAAGCCGGCTCACCGTTCAACTATCAAGATGAAGTCTGTGCGCGACCGTCGATTGGCGACAACAAAACGGCGCTCGCGAATTTTCATCGCTGGCTAGCGGAACAAAAGATCGATCCTAAGGAACTCGCCGCCGCAAGTCTCGACAAGGTGACGCCAATCGAAACGCCCGAGGCGTTGCGCGAACGGATGAAGGCCAACGAGCCGGCTGCTCGTCGCGTCTTGTACTACACCTGCCGGTTCCGCCAGCACGCGGCGACCGAGCGCATGGCTTGGAACACCGAAGAGTTCCACAAGCAGCTCGGCTCCGGACCGATTTCTTCGGCGCTCATCGCCGATCATCCTTACTTTGCCGGCACGGGCCTCGGCATGGGCATGGATCAGCAAAACACCGCGTGGGGCGGATGGCCGCTGGCGATGGATTGGTTCGAGATTGGCCGCCGCCGCGCGGTAGACATGATCGGCATCGAGGACTGGCTCGGGCTGCAGTTCATGTACGGGCCGGCGTTCACGTGGGAAGGGTTTCAACTGATGGGCTTCCAAGCGGCGATCTTTCGCAGCGCCAGCCGCGGCGAGCTGCCGATCATGGCGTGGATCACCCCCAGCGATGAGCGAAACCTGCGGCTCAAGGCCGCCAGCTCGTTATGCCAGGGCGCCAAGCATTTCTTCTACTGGACCTACGGGCCGACCGCGACGAGCACCGAAAACTACTGGTCCGACCAGCCGGGCAGTTATCCAGGCATGGCGCGGCTGTCGCGAATGCTGGAGTTCGGCGAGCCGATCATTGGGCCTGGCAAGCCGCGGCCGACGCGCGTCGCGCTGCTTTACAGCGTCTCGTCGGATTATTGGCAGCCGTTTGGCTACGCGCACATGCTGGAGCGCCGCGGGCTCTACCTGGCGCTTGTGCATGAGCACTATCTGGTTGACTTGATCACCGAAGAGGACTTCGCCGCCGGCCGGCTGGCGGACTATCGAATTCTGTACACGGCTGATCCGTGTATCAGCGGCACTGCGGTAACTGCGATTCGCGATTGGGTCAAAGGCGGCGGGACGCTGGTAGGCACGTGCGCCGCCGGCAGCCGCAATGAATTTGGCGAACCAGCGGCCGGCCTTGCCGATGTCTTTGGCATTAAGGAACAAGTGAAGGCGGATTGCCAACCCGGCGAATATCGCGCACGTGGTACGCTGAATGGCATCGCCTACCGGGACCAAATCAAACTCGACGACCGCGAACTCGGAGTCGTCGGCGTCAAGGCAACCGTCGAAGCGGGCGCCGCCAAGCCGCTTGCAAGATTCATCAGCGACGGTCGCCCTGCCCTACTGAAGAACAAGTTCGGCAACGGCCGCGCGATTTACTTCGCCACGACGCCGGGCATCACGTACATCAAAGACGCTAAGTTTGTTCCGGACGCCTTGGCGGAGAAATGGCCGGCCAACGAGCGAGAACTGATCACACGCTTCGCGCGGGATAGCCGCGCGGCGCCGCTCGTGAAGCTTTCGGAGCCGGTGGTCGAGGCAGGCGTCTTCGACGCGCCCGAGGGTAGTGCGCTGGTGCTCGCCAATTTCACGTACACGCCTATCTCAGTGTTGAAGGTCGAAGTCCCCTGCCGCCACGCTGTTCGTCAAGTAGAATCGCTCTCTCAAGGAAAACTGAAGTTCACCACCGCGCCGGCAACGGGCGTTTGGCGGGAAGAGGGCTATGCAAATGTTATTCGCTTTGAGCTTCCGCTCGACATCGACGATTTGATCCTCTTACGAACGAAATGATGCAACGCATGATGAACGTGACAATGAGAATTTCCCGATCGCTTAGCACGCTCGTTTCGCAATTCCTCGCGATTCTGCTGTTTACCTTCTCGTCGGCTTCGGCCGGCGAATTCATCATCAGCTACTGGTGCGGACCGCCGGCTGAGGAGGGCAAATACGATGCTCAATACGCGGAGGTCGCAGAGTGCAACTTCACGCACGCCTGCTTTCCCTGTAGTGGCACGTCGGTTGAACAGAACAAGGCGATTCTCGACGCCTGCCAGAAGCATGGCTTGAAGTTCATTCCGTCGGACGGCCGGTTGTTGGCGAAGCAGCCGTCCGATCCGATGTTCGCCGCCAACTTGGACGCGGTCATCGCCGATTACTCGAAGCACCCTGCCCTCGGCGGTTACTTCATCACCGACGAGCCCGGCCCCGGCGCGTTCCCGCAGCTCGCGGCGGTGAACCAGTATCTGTTGAAGAAGGACCCGAAGCGCCTGCCATTCATCAACATGCTGCCGACGTACGTGCCGCCCGGCTATCTTGGCATGTCGTATGAAGAATACATCGACAAGTACTGCCGCGAGGTGAAGCCGCGGCTGTTGTGCTACGACTTTTACGCGCTGTTCGAAGGCCAGGAGCGCGACGGCTACTTCGCGAACATGGAGCTGATCCGCACCGACGGGTTGAAGTACGACATCCCGATGGGGTTCATCTTTCAAACCACGCCGCACGGCACGTACCGCGATCCGTCGGAGACCGACCTGCGCTGGCAGGTGAACACCGCGCTGGCCTACGGCACGAAGGCCCTGTTCTACTTCACCTACTTCACGCCGACCGATCCGAACGCCAACTTCCACAATGGTATTCTCGATCCCTCGGGCAAGCGCACGGCGCACTACGACATGGCCAAGCGGATCAACGGCGAGCTGAAGAAGATGATTCCCGTGTTGAGCCGGCTCACCTCGACGGCGGTTTACCACACGGCGCCTGTGCCGCGCGGCGGTAAGGAGTTGCCGGGCGACGCCGCCATCCAAGTGGAAGGTTCGCCGCAATTGGTGCTGGGGTTCTTCAAGCATGAGGATGGTTCGGACTGGGCGATGGTCGTGAATCGTGATTTACGAAAGCCGGTGGATGTGAAGCTTGGGTTTAAACAGGACGTCAAGATCGTTGAATCGCTAAGCCCGCAAACCGGCGCCCTTTCGCCGCTGGAAGTGAAAGACGGTAAGGCTGTTGTTCAGCTTCCGGCGGGGGGCATTCAGATTCTGAAGCTGAAGCCGTAGGGGCGGTTTTCAACCGCCGTTCTCGTGGCGGCTGGAAGCCGCCGCTACGGTTGTTGCGGCGCTTTCAGGTGCTGCTCCAGGAATTCGTATGCTTTCTTGCGCATTTCCGGCGGGAAGTCGTGCGCTATGTCGGGATGCTCGACGGCGAGCGCGCCTTCGGAATGGTACAGCCGATAGATCGGCTTGGCGGCGGCGATGATCGGCCGCACGCCTTCGACGTCGAAGTTGTCGTCCTTCAGCGGCGCGACGGCCAGGAACGCCCGCGGCGCCAGGCTGGCCACGAGCTCGGTGAAGTCGAACGGCATTCGCTTGGGGTTCTTGCCATACTCCGAAGCGATACGGGGCATATACCGGGCGCTGGTCCAGCCGGTCAGGTCGCCGCCTTTATAGTGTGAGAACTGGGTGAAGCCGCACGAAGAGACGACGGCCTTGATCCGCGGCTCGAAGAACGCCGTGAAGATCGAGTTGTGGCCGCCGAGCGAATGGCCGATGCAGCCGATGCGCTCGCCATCCACTTCTGGCAGCGACTCGAGCAGGTCTACGGCGCGAATGTTGTCGTAGATGGCTTTCATCGAGCCGCTTTGATAGTCGTCCTTGTCGAAGTCGTAGGGGTACTCTCCGAACGAGGGGTAGTCCGGCGCGAGCGTGACGAAGCCGCGCTCGGCGAGCTCCTGGGCGTATTTGAAGTGGCGCTGGCCGGCGACGCCGGCGGGTTCGTCCTTGCCGACGGGCGTGGTTTGGTGCAGGCAGAGCACCGCGGGGAGCCTGGCGTTCGGCTGGTGATCGGGAATGAACAGCCAGGCCCGCACGCGCGTGGTTGGCGAATCGGTGTGATACGCCACCTTGCGGCGGGTGTAGTGGTCGGCGCGCGTTTCTTCTAGCGTCTGTACAGCGAGCGGCACTGCTTGCTTGGGTTGGGGCAGCGGGCCCATGACCTGCTGGACCGCGGCACGGATTTGCTCTTTTCGCTGTTCCCACTGCCGGACGCAGGTAATCGGCACGGTTTTGCCGTCGGCCGTTCTCAACGTCGTCAAGTTCTCGTGGGGGAGTTCGTCGGGCGGCGATTGTGCGAGCGAGTTGGGCGCCATTGCGACTATCAACGCCAGGAGCGCGAGCTGCCCGACGAACTTCAGGCGGCTCGTCGCAGTAGGTATTTTGCCGGTCAACATTGCCATGGGCCTTACTTGATCGGATATCTGTTTTGTCGCGAAGCGCGTTTTTGGCGACAGAATGGACGGCTGGATGCTGGATGCCGGATGCTCGACGGTGGATGCTGGATGGTTGCGGTTTTGAGTGGGGCTGAAAGTTTTGTCCTTTTTGGGCTGCTGTCCGAAATGAAAATGGGGGGGCGTCGTCCCAAAATTCGCTCTTCGTGGCGTTTGGCCGTTGCTGTCAACGGGGTTAGGTTGCGTCACTTTTGGGCTTGGCGGTTGATGGCGTCTGGACATGGAATATGTCCTCATTGACGGAACTTCTATACTTGTCGCGTCTGAAAACGGAATGTCGCTTGCGCTCAATTCCCGCAGACCATTCGATTACGACATTCAGTTTTCAGCCGACTCGGGTATAGCGTGCTTTGGCGTTGGCGGCGTGTACTCATGGGACGCGTTCTGGGACGTCGAGGATGCAAGGGCCCCCTTTCCTAACGCGGACCCGGGATGTCAAACGCCGAAGGCTACGCGGGTCTCATCGATCGGCCGACTTAGGCGCGTCTCATGGTGTGCTAACATACACTATTGGGCTGTGAAATGCGAGTGATGTTTTTGGCCACTTAGGCGAGAAGCAAGCGTTGCGCGCTCGACGATTTTCTGTGTCGAGAAATTCCTTTGTTGTGAGCAGAAGATCGCCGAGGGCGCAAAGGCTGATGAGCTTTGAGAGCCGGTGAGGGCGTCCGGTTTCTGGGAAGGCGGCCGCTGTTCTGAGGCACGTCGCACGCTGCGTTCTAATCATTTCAGTTCCGAAAGGAACTTGCCATACTGGCCGATTCCGGTGGGGAATCGCCTTGAGAAAAACTTTGCGAGGCTTACGCGGTGCGCGGTATCATGGAACGGCCGTTGAGCGCGGCGTTCGTGGCCAGTTCACCCCCATCGCACGAGGAAATCGCACCCATGTCGCAGATCGACGCCGATTTTCTCGGTTGCCTTCCGATGGACGCCTTCAACGGCACGAACCCCACGACCGGCGACGCGAACACGGACCTCATCAACAACTACTTCAGCGACAACTGGCGTTCGGCCGCGCTGCCGCTGTTCTTTCCCGGCCGCGGCTGGCTCGTTACTGACTCGATCGACCTGCAAGACATCTCGGGCAACGCCATGTTCGGCGCCGGCGGCGAGGTCATTGCCCGGCCTGAATCGCAGTACAGCATCACGAACAAGCTGGCGGGCTACGTCAGCCGGTTGGTCGCGGCCAATGTCGCGCAGAGTACGGCGCTGTTCACCAACGGGCCGATCGTCAGAGTCCGCGGCCTGGGAAATAAGCTCGGCGGGATCGTGCTGCAAGGACTCTGGCATCCAGACAATGCGACGACGCTGACCGCAGGTTATCCCATCACCGCGACGGGTTCGCACGTCAATGACAAGCGGGCCCTGATCGGCATCCAGGTCGAGGGCAATCAGAATGGCCAGGGAACCGGCAAGCTTGCCGTCCCTTCCAGTCTGGCGATTTTATTGTGCCGGACGGCGATTAAATGCGGCACGAGCATCAATGAAGACAACGCCGACCAGTTAATTTTGCAGCGGTTCAGCCCCGGGTACTGCGACGTGGGCCTGTGGTGCGTCAACAAGCAGTCGGTCGGCCACCGGATCGCGTACTTCGACCAGCTAAACTGCGACACGGCGTTTCAGTTCGACGCCGGAGGGAAACTGTGGTGCGGCACGCTCGTGATGTCGGACCACGCGCGGGTCGGGCTGCTGGTGACCGGCGACGATACGGCGGTGAACATCGACGGCGGCGCGTTTCTGCTGGACAACGTGGTCATCGACGGCAACATTCCGAACGATAAGGTGTGCGTGAAGATCGCCCCGACGGGCATGGATGCGGCGGTGGCCAGCGTGGAGA
>JAICUM010000036.1 GCA_025935855.1 Pirellulales bacterium
GAGGCTCCCGCCGAGCCGCAGCACCACCAATAACCGCAACCGAACGCATCCTTAGGCCTGAAAGGCCGCGCTATGATAGCCCAGGGCGCAGCCCTGGGTCGCCGCCACCCCACCAAAAGACCTAGCCCTGAAAGGGCGTGCTAATCGTTCTCAACCTCTCAACCTCTCAACCTCTCAACCAGTGGCTAAAAATGGCTCTTGCTCCGTTCCAAGAAATACTGTACACTTGATCCCGTAGCTCTTTGAAAACTAAATCCAATGTCTACACGGTCATCGACCTTGCGATCGCCGTGCGCGCACACGCTGCTGGATTTTGTCGCGACAAAGCCCTTCTGTCGCACTGGAAAACAACACTTAAACCGAGGCCACGCAAGGACTAAGAATTCTGTCGCCAAAAATAGGGCGCGGTCAGTTCACGACAGATCGAATCCGGACTAAGGTGGCCCCGCATGTGCGTACGCTTGCCATTTCAACCGTTCCACCGCCCGCCGCGCCGCAGGGCTCTC
Organism: Pirellulales bacterium; assembly: GCA_025935855.1. Taxonomy (GTDB): domain Bacteria; phylum Planctomycetota; class Planctomycetia; order Pirellulales; family Lacipirellulaceae; genus Lacipirellula. The sequence goes on from JAICUM010000036.1 coordinate 507, forward strand.
CATAAACAACTTCCAAACGAGCTCAGACCGCGCATTCTCAATCGCCAGCAGCATCGGCCCTACGTCGATCGCGATGTTGTCGTCGCTTACCTTCCGCTGATCCAGATTAAAGCTGTCCGCAAATGCATAACCGCCGCCAGCCGGATCCCGCCAAATGAGCGGCTTGCCGTCCTGGCCCTTCAGGTCGCGATACGCCCGCAGCGCCGCCATGCTCTCCCGCGGCGTGAACATGATCGCCGACCCCGCCGCGTACGGCGCCACTGTCGCCTGCTCCCAATCGTCCCGGTCCATCAGGTTCGGCCGCAGGTTCTGGACGAGGTACGCGCTGTTGCCTTGGGCGTCGAAGCCCCTACACGGCGCGAAGCCCCAGCGGTCCTCCGCCAGCGTCTTGAACCGCCCCGCCGCCTCCACGCATCGCCGCCGATGCAACAGCGCTGCCCGCCGCGAGTTCTCATACCAATCGACCGCCGCGCTCGACACGCCAAACTTGCTCGGCTCATCCGCCGCGAACCGCCCGTAGGCAATCCAACAGTGTGAGAAGAAATAGGTAAACAGCGAGCCATTCACCGACATCACAAACGGCTCGGCGCCCGGATAGTTCGACAGCTCGCGCTTCAGCCGATAATACGTCTCCGGCTTGACGGCGAACTCTTCATTCGGCGAACCGGCTGCCAGAAAGTACACCAGCCGCTCCTCGTCGCTGGCCACGTTCCAAGTCGCGTCGATAAATGCCGCCGGCCGCCGCCCCCTGCCAGTCGGCCGCCAACCCATCGACAAGAATCCTTCCGGCGTCGCCGTGAAGGCCCTCCAGTTCGTCTCGCCGGCAAACCGCGACGCAAGCTGCTGCACCTCGCCCCCAAATTACTCCCCCGCCGTCAGCGCCCCGGCAAGAAACAGCGCGTGATCGATCGTGCTGTGCGACTCCGACTCACGCCCCGGCAGCGGCGCCGCCGTTTCCAATTCCACAAAATGCAACAGCACGCCGAACTCGCGATTGTCCGCTCGCCCGGCCAGCGTTCGCAGAACACTGACCGCGCGTGCCTCGCCTTCGGCCTTCGTGATCCACCCGCGCTCGACGGCGATCGGCAGCGCCGAAAGCTGAAACCCCACCCCGCCCACGCTGCACGCCTCGCGCAGCCGCCGGTCCTTCACCAGCCCGCTCCGCGTCCCGGCTTCCTTCCACAGGTAATTGAAGCACCCCCGCTCGACCTGCTCCAACAGCGCTTCATCCGCCGCCGAGAAGTCGAAGTGCCGCGCCCGTTCCGTCTCCGCTGAACGAGCAACCACCGCCTGCGGCGCGTCCGCCGCGAAAATTCCGCAGCACGCAAGAGCATTGCCTAAATAGAAAAGAACCGCCCAGAATGCGGAACATCTGCGCACCATAACTGCAGCAGTTCGATTTCCGTGACGGCTCGTGAACATGAGATCTTCCAAGAACAGTATCGAAGCACGCACGCGGTGCGACGCCGCACGGTTCGGCCAGCAGGTACATCGTAGCAAATGGCGAGTCGCACTTCCGCAGAGTCCGATTATAGGGCTTTCCAGCCCTCCGGCCTGAATACACGAACAGATAAGCCACACCGTGACGCCAATCGAATTTTTATTATCGGCGAAGCAGCTTCGACTCGGTAACACCTGAAGCTTTCTTTCGCTTCTTCGTTAGTACGCATCGCCGAATCAAACGCCTTCCTCGGCCGGCGAGCCTTTCATCACCTTCACAACAAGGGAATCACTCATGAGAACGCTCGGCACAATTTGTTTGGCCCTGGCCATCGTCGCAACGCTTGTACGACCGGCCGAGGCGGGTCGCAGGAGCCGGCGAAGCGCGGCGGCCGCCGCAGCCGCCGTGGCGGTCGTTCCCAGATCGACCGTCCTCGCCGCGGCTCCCACGGCCCTTTACACGCAAACCACCGTCATCGGCAGGCCCGACTTAGTGATCGCTGAGATGACCTCCAAGGACGGCACGCACACCGTCGTGCTGAAGAACATCGGCGACGTCGCCGCGCCCGCCACCGTACTGAGGATGGACTTCTGCCGGCCCAACGACGGCGCCGTCGTGGCCTCGGTCAAGGCGACCGTCCCGGCGCTCGAGGTCAATCAGATCGTGCGCGTCAACGTTCGCCACCTGACGACCGCGCCGCTTCAAGCCATTGCCTACGCCGATGCAAGCCAGGCAGTCGCCGAGAAAAATGAAACCAACAACGTCCGGGCCGTCCTCATCGCGAACCAGCCAGTGGCGGCGCCGCTCAAAGAGGTGAACATCGAGGCTAGGGCCGTTGCCCCTCCATCGGCGCGCTCTTAACAAGGTCACCCCATATCTAAGGAGACGGGAAATGCTCCAACTCAATCGCCAAGAATGGGAATCGAATCTCAAGGCCGGCGGCTGGATACAGATCGACGGCTGGTGGTCGCATCCTGAGGCGCCCGGCATCCACAACATCGTCAGTGCGATGGACCTATTACTGAACTCCGAGAAGTGCGCTAACCGGTGCGCTTAGATTCATGATTGAAACCTCAGCCAGTCAACCCCCGCCGATGGGCGAGCGAACATGAACGTTTTATGTTCGACAACCCGACCGTTAGGGCTGCGGGTGAATTCCGGAATCCGGATCGAAGGAATCAAGGCCGCTTTAAGCATTCAAGGCTGTGGTGGACGGCGCGACGTCGCAGGCTCGGTTAGCAGTTCGCCGCCCGAGCCGACGTTCTCTTGCGTAAAGACGCGCGATGGAAGTGTGATCTTTTTCGGCACGCTTTGGCCGTTAAGGATCTTCACCGCCGATTCGATCGCTTCGGCGCCGCCGGTGGGGTACTGAAACGTCGCGTCGAGAATGTGCTTGGCGACATACGCCACGCCCTCCTGCGGCAAGGCGTCGATGCCGACGAACAGCATGTTCTCAGCACGGCCGGCGGCTTCCGCGGCGAGGTAGCCGCCGTGGGCGCCCGGATCGTTGTGGGCGAAGACGACGTCGATCCGATCGAAGCGAGCGAGGGCCGAATCCATTTCGCTGCGCGCCTCCGGCTCCAGCCATTCCATGTCGGCCGAGAAGATAATCTCGCCCTTGCCAGCGAGGCCTTCGATGAACCCTCGATGGCGGTCCTGGCCGGGAACGCTGGTCATGAGCCCCATGAGCTCGACGATTTTCGCGTCGTCCTTGATGTGATCGGCGATCCATTGGCCGGCGGCACGGCCGATCATGACGTTGTCGGCGCCGATGAACGTCGTGAACTTGTCGCCGTTCACTGCCCGATCCAGAACAATTACAGGGATGCCGGCTTCGTACGCCTTGGCAATCGGCTCGGTCAGCGGCTGGGCTTCCTTGGGACTGACGATGATGAGATCGACTTTCCTGGTGACGAACTCTTCGATTTGCGAGCGCTGCCGAAGCGTATCGTTCTGAGCATCCTTGAAGACGACGTTCAGCTCAGGGTTTTTCTCCGCGGCGGCGGCAATGTCGGAGTTCATCTGTACGCGCCACGGCTCGCCGAGATTGCACTGGCTCATGCCGATGGTGAAACCGTTTTTGGACGGCTGCGCGGAAGTGTCTGCCGAGCTGGGCGGGGACGAATTCTCAGAGCAGCCACCGAGAGGTGCGAGGCATAGGACAAGGCAGGCGAACAGTGTTGATCGCATTGAAAAGTTCCCGGGATAAATAAGTTAAGTTGTTTGGGCCGGATGAGGAGGCCTACGTCTCTCGGCGCTGCTGCGAAAGGACGGCAATGACGATCACGACGCCCGTTAGCATCAGTCGGGCGGCCTCGGGCACGGCGTTGATGCTCAGGATTTTTTCGAGGTAGCCGATCGTCAGCACGCCGAGGAAGGTGAGTCCCATGCCGCCGCGCCCGCCCATGAGGCTCGTGCCGCCGATGACGACCATGGCGATGGCGATGAGCTCGTAACCGACGCCAGCTTCCGGATCGCCCTGCTGCTCCTGGGCGGCCTGGCAGATGCCGGCGACGGCCGAAAACAGGCCGCAGGCGACATACGAGGCGATCTTGGCGGCGACGACCGGCACGCCGGAGAGCCGGGCCGCCGCTTCATTGCCGCCGATGGCGTATAGATAACGCCCCCAGCGATGTCGAGCGAGGGCGAGGTACGTTGCCGCCGCGCAGCCCAGAAAAATGAGCGTGACGACCGACACGTTTTGTCCAAACACGCGCGAGTCGATCGCGCGAAACAGCCCGGGGATATCGACGTACTGATACGTACCGTCGGGCTGCGGCACCGCGGTTGAGACTTTCATGCCGCCGGCAAACTGTTGCCCCGCGGCGCTGGAACAATACTTGGCCAGCCCGCGCGCGAACACCATGACGGCAAGCGTGGCGATGAAGGGCTGCACCTTGAACCGCGCGGTAATCACCCCGGAGGTCAGGCCGCAACCGGCGCCGACGAGCAGGGCCGCCGGAATGACGAGCCAGGGCGACCAGCTCCAATGGATCGCCATTTTTGCCGTGGCCACCGCGGTGAGCGCCAGCACACTGCCGACGGCCAGGTCGATGCCGGCCCCAATGATGACGAGCGTCATGCCGCAGGCGAGGATTCCGTAGACCGAGGCCTGCCGCAGGGCGTCGCGGTGAGTGGCCGCTTTGAAGAAGGTTCCGTGCGCGTTGAACAGCGCGCCGAGGACGAGGACCAGGATCAACGCCGCCAGCGCCCGCATGCCGGCGCTCGTTAGGACATTCTTGAAGAACGACCCGTCGCGCGGCGGAAGTGATGGAATGCCTGTCATGACGTGCTCGTTTCGCTCGCGGGCGATGCTCCGCCCATGGCCGCGGACAGCACCGCCTCGGCCGAGGCTTCTTTCCGCTCCAGTTCGGCCGCAATTTGCCCGCGGTGCATCACGTAAATTCGATCGCTCAGTTCCAACAGCTCAGACATTTCGCTGGTGATCAGCAGAATGGAAACGCCGTCGCGCGTCCACTCGTTGATGAGAGTGTAGATTTCGCGCTTGGCGCCGATATCGACGCCACGGGTCGGTTCGTCGAGGAGCATCAGTCTCGGCCGGGTTTGGATCCATTTGGCCAGGGCGACCTTCTGCTGATTGCCGCCCGAGAGCGCGGCCACCGGCAGGTCGAGCGACCGGGCATGAATGCGCAGGGACCTAGCCGAGTCAGCGGCGATGCGGCGCTCGTGCGAGGACGACACCCAGCCGCCGCGCGAAATTTCCGGCAGGCTCGCCAGCGAAATATTAGCGGTGATTGAAAGCGGCAGCACCAGTCCTGTTTCCTTGCGATCATTGGTCAGCAAAGAAACGCCGGCGGCGATCGCCTGGCGCGGCGAGCATATGGCGACCGGCCGGCCGTCGAGGCGAACCTGTCCCGCGACGGGATGACCGACGGCGCCGAAAAGTCCCAGAAGCAGCTCGCTGGCGCCGGACCCTTCCAGTCCTCCCAAGCCGACAATCTCGCCCGGGTAGGCCTGCAATGTGACGTCTTGAACGCCCACGCGATTCGTGCCGGTTCGAGCTCTAAAGCTTAGCCCGGCGACTTCCAGCCGGGGCGTCGAGGCGCGCGGCGGCGGCGTGCGCGGCGTTCGCTCGGCCATTTCGCGGCCGACCATCCACTCGATCAGCTTTGGGATCGGCAAGTCGGCGGCGTCCGCCGTGCCGATGTATCGTCCATCGCGCAGCACGGTGATTCGATTGGCCAGCGACTCGATTTCCTCCATCTTATGGCTGATGTACACAATGCCGCAGCCCGCTTCTTTGAGAGTACCGATGAGGCGGAACAGCGTCGCCGCCTCCTGCGAATTCAGCGCGCTGGTCGGCTCATCCATGACGATGATCTTCGCGTCGCCTGAAAGCGCTTTTGCGATTTCGATGAGCTGCCGGATCGCGATTGGGTATTCCTCGACGGGCCGACGCACGTCGAGGTCAACGCCCAGCCGGGCAAGCCGGTCGCGCGCTTGCGCCTCCTGGCGGCGCGTTTCGACAAAGCCGGCTCGCGTGGGATGCCGAGCCAGCGAGATATTGTCCGCGACCGACATCGGCCCGATCAGCGACAGTTCCTGATGGATGATCGAAACGCCGAGCGCCGCGGCCTCCAGCGGCGAGCGCGGCCGGACGCGGCGTCCGCCGATCTCGATCTGGCCGTCGAAATCGGTGATGACGCCGCCCAGGATCTTCATCAGCGTGCTTTTTCCCGCGCCGTTCTCTCCCGCCAGGACATGAACTTCGCCGGCGCGCAGGTCGAATTGCGCGTCACTCAGCACGGCGGCAGCGCCAAATCGCTTCGAAATGCCCGACATCCGCAAAAGCGCCTCGCCCATGCGTGCGGCGGGGAGCTCGGCGGATGGCGTAGCGAGGGGCATCGTTTGAGCGGCTCGAAGGGTCACGTGTTCTGCTTGGCGACGTCGCGGAATTCGCGCGGCGAATACCCAAAGCGCTTTTTGAACACGCGGGAAAAGTAATACGCGTCCTCATAGCCGACGGCTTGCGCCACCTCGGCAATGGACTTGTTCTGGGTCAGCAACAGCTCGGCGGCGCGATTCACCTTGTGCCGGGTGATGCACTGGTTGGGCGTCTCTTGCCCAAAGCGGCGGAACAGCCGGCAGATGTAATTGGGATCCAGGCCCACGCGCCCGCGGAGGTCGCCCAGCGAGGCCAGCGACGCGAAGTCGCTCTCGATGCAAGCCATCGTGCGTTGGTACGCATCGGCCCCGCCGGCAATCTGGCCATCCTTTGGCAGCACGGCTTCGCCGGCCTTGAGAAGAATGAGCTCCAAGTATCGCGCCGTGATTTCTTGATTGAGCTCGCCAGCGAGCTGACCTTCGCGAATCAGCTCCTCGAACAGCATTTGCACCGCGGCCAGATCGCGCGTCCAGCGAATCGTGCCCGGCACGATCCCCAACTTGGGGACCGCCGATCGCTTGCGCGACAATTGGTACGCGGCAAAAAACTTCGTCATCGGATCGGTCGGCTCCGCCCACAGATCATGCGGCGTGTTCATCCGGTAGGAAAAGATGATGCCCGGGAACAGGTCGTAAATCTGCCCCTGGGCGCGGAGCTTCCCTTTGCCTTCGACGACAAACTCGATGAGCACGCATGCGAAGTCGGTCCGCTCAACGTGAAAGCCGGGCTGGCAGCGTTCGCGGCCCGCGCAGAGCAGCCTCAGCCCCTCGCGCTCGGGGTAGTCGACGCCTTGCCCCTGAAAGCAATACTTGGCGTCGGACACCGCCGTCGCGAGCGGAATGACCTGCCCTTTGAGTTGCCGCCGGCCGTCGCTCATGGATGCAAAATAGTCCAGGTTTGAGGAATCTTCAATCCGCCGGACGTACTGAGCTGGCGGTGCGGCTTGGCGACTTTTCCAACTATTGGCGAACCTAGGTGGATTGGAGCGATGACCACCTTGAAAATTCTTGCTCGACGCAAAGTGCTAAATTATCCAGTCTGTTGCCGCGATAATCCATTGGCGCACGCGGCGCTTGCGAATGGAATGGACAGAGGCAAGCAAGGCGGCATGGCGACGTGAGTGCCGAGTAAGCGTTCCGTTCGTTGGTTCCGGCGGCACTTCTCGCTCCGTTCGCAATGGACGCCTTCTTTTCAACAGTCGCGGCGTTGCATTCGAGTACTTGTTTCCCACAGCCTCAAGGCATCCATACACACGCGCTAGTCGGCAGGCTTCGTGGACGGTGTACATGACCAGCCCCAGCGCAACCAGGATTCTTATCGTGGCGTTTGCGTTGACGATTCACTGGATGGTGAGTCCGAGCCCGTCGGCCGCCGAGAACCTGGCGCCGCGCGGCACGGCGATCTTGGGCGCTGGAAACAATCTGGCGGGAACCAATGACGTCGCGATTGAGCATTTGGGTCCGCTCAGCGAGATCAATGACGGCGTCTCGATGAGCAATCTTTCGGCCGACGGCTACCAAATCGACGCCGACGGCCAGGCCGGCGCCAATGGCAACGGCGCCGATACCTTTGCCGGCGGCGCCACGACCATTGCGCTGGATTATGTCGGCGTCTTGTTTTCCGAACCGCAGTTCGGCGTCGCCAGCGTCCGCGTGCAGAACTTCCTCGCCAATGATGGGGGCTGGTGGGGACCGACGGCCGTAGTCGCTGGCGGCGCCCCTCTGACGGCCGCCGATCTGACCGCTCCACAAGTGCAGGTGACGACCAACAATGGAACGAGCTGGACCACCATTTCGGCCAGCTCCGATTACCTTGCAGCCTATACGGACGTGGTACGCGGTTCTGGGTTTCCCAACGCGACCTCGGGCCCCTTCGCCACGTTCACGTTCGCTGCTCAAAATGGAATCGACGGCATCCGGCTGATCGGAAACGGCGCCGGCCCGGCGGACGGCAACGGCTTCATCGGCGTCAACGAATTCGAGGTTCTCGGCACGCCGCAGCAATTGAGCTTCGAGGTTGACGTGACAACCGGCCGAGCCCGGCTCGTCAACAACGTGCAGTCGAACATCAGCTTCGACTTCTACCAGGTCAGCAGCGCCGGCGGCGCGTTGGACCTGTCGACGGCCGGCTGGAACAGCTTCGAGAATCCCAGCCTGAACCCGGCAGGCTTTCCCGGTGGAACCGGCGGCGGCTCCGGCTGGGAGGAACTGGGGAACCCGGATTCCCACCTCGTCGCGGAGGGATTCCTACTAGGAACTTCAGCGCTCGCTCCTGGAGAATCGGCGACGCTGGGCCGGCTCTTCAATGGCGGAATGCAGGATTTATCACTGCGTTACAGAAGTGCGGCCGGCGCCTTTATCGATGTCCCGGCGACGTTTCTGAAAGGCGGTTTGGCCGCCGACTTTGATTTCAACGACACGGTGAACGCCGCCGACCTCGCCGCATGGCGTGCGAACGTTGGGACGGGCGCCGCGGCCGACGCTGACCGCGACGCCGATTCGGATGGAGCAGACTTTCTTGTTTGGCAACGGCAAGTCGGCGCAATCGCGGCCAATGTGTCCACCGCCGGGACGATTCCAGAACCGACGAGCCTGGCGCTGCTTCTCTACGGATCGTTCTACGCCCGGCGAATCGCTCGCGAGTCCGCCGGCATATTTTCAAAGACGTGAGGCTGACGGGCGTTCTTGATCGCAACCAGGAGTTTTACGGAGAAACAATGAACAAATTTTTACCTCTCGCGGCGTCCATGGCGGCTTTCGTGGTCCTCGGCGGCGCGCCCCGCGCGTTCGCCCAGACCACCGCGGTGACCACCGGGCCCTGGTCCAGTCCCTCGACCTGGAGCGCCGGCGTGCCGACTGACACTCTTTCAGCGACGATCAACGCGGGGCAAACCGTGTCGGTCGGCGACAGCGGCAACGTCACCAATCTTTTGGACGTCGGCACGGCGTCCGGCGGCAGCGGTACGCTCAGCGTCACCGCAGGCGATTTGACGATCACCGACACAGACAAGGTCACCGAGCCGAACCTGCCGTCCATCCGCATCGGTCAGGCGGCGGGTTCGACCGGCACCTTTAACATGAGCGGCGGCTCGGTCTTCATCGACGGCGACACCGGCAGCGGATTCGCCAACGGCGATCTTATCGTCGGCGACGTCGGTACGGGCGTCATGAACATGACCGGCGGCGACCTGACGGCGATCGACGAAATGCAATTCGCCATCGCCGCGGGCAGCTCCAGCACGGTGAACGTCAGCGGCGGGACGCTGCACACATCCACCTCGGGACGCAGCATTCTTGTGGGATTTGGGGGCAACGGCGCCTTGAATGTCAGCGGCGCTGGCGCCGTTACCGCGAATTTCGATTTGCTCGTCGCATTTCAGCCGGGCAGCACCGGGGCGGTCAGCCTGGCAGACAATGGGTCGATTACCTGCAACTTCATGTTCTCCAATTCATTCACCGCGGCGCCGGGAAGCACCGCCACGCTGACGCAGACGGGCGGCACATTCACCAGCAACATCGCGTTTGTGATGGGACAGGGGCAAGGCACGACCACGTTCAATCACAGTGGCGGGTCCGTCAACATCCCAGTCGGCAACGGAGACTTCGTCGTCAGCGACGGCGGCGGCAATACCTCGACGTACAACATCAGCGGAACCGCCTCCGTCGCGGCGTCCAAGAGCGTCATTCTCGGCACGTTCGACGGCGCCAACGGCACGGTCAATCAGACCGGCGGCTCGATTAGCGCCGGCACGAACATTCGCATCGGCGCCGACGGCATCGGCACGTGGAACCAAAGCGCGGGAACCATTAGCGGCGTCAACATGTTCCTCGGCGACTTCGACACCAGCAACGGCACGATGACCATTTCCGGCGGCACGCTAAACCTCAGCGGCGATCTGAATGTCGGCTCCGAGCTGGCCAGCAATGCCCCGGCCGACACCGAGCGCCAGGAACCAAATCCTGCCCTGCCGTTTCCGCAGCAAGGCCAGGCCCTCGACGCCAACGGCACCTTCATCGTTAGCGGCACGGGCGGCGATATCAACGTCTCGGGGAATCTGCTCGCCGATCCCGATGACAAGAGCGACAGCCGCAAAGCTGGCACTGATAAGAACGATTCGACGCTACGATTCATCCTCAGCTCGACGGGCGTCAGCACGATCGACGTGGGCCTGAAGGCCGATTTGGACGGCGCCGTGATCGACATCAACGACGCGGCCGGATATTTCACTGCCAATCCGGCGGCCACGCTCACGCTGATCAGCGCCGCGGGCGGATTTGGCAACGTACACACGCTGCTCGCCAACGAAATGGCCGGAACGGGCAAAGGCTTTGCGCTCGACCCTGCCGACGTGTCGGCGTTCAACCTCGCGATTGTTCCTCGTAGCGGCGGCGGCGAGAATCTCGTGCTCACCAAGGGCGCGGGGGGCATCGCCGGCGATATGGACGGCGACGGCGACGTGGACGGCAACGATTTCCTCGTCATGCAGCGCAATGGCTACACCCCGGCTCAGCTAAGCGCGTTTCAGGCGAACTTCGGTATGCACGCGGTGACGCCCACGGCCGCCGCGGTGCCTGAGCCGCAGGCATTGGCCCTGGTGCTGCTCGGTGGCGCGGCAATGGTCGCCACGCGCCGCCGTCAGCCCCGCGTCTGAGTGGGGAAGAATAGTATCGGCTTACGCGATCACGATCGACGACATTGCGTCAGCACCAACCCTAGTTTCACAACCGTTTTGCGGACCGAGAAAGAAGCACGGCATCGACTTATCGAATCCCTTTGACGTCACAACTTAGCGAAGGAGGAGACTCATGAAGCGAAACTTAGCGGCCTTGTTGGCCGCGGCGGCCGTCCTGTGGATCGGCCCAACGGCGCGGGCTCAAACCGCCGCCGTCCAAACCGGCAATTGGTCGGACCCAGCCACTTGGTCGGCGGGCCTGCCGGCCGCCGGCGTGCAGGAGACGATTGATAACGGGTTCAACGTCACCGTGGACTCCGCCGGCCAGACGGGCGGCACGGTGGACGTCGGCAGCGCTTCAGGCCAGAGCGGCGCACTCACCCTGGCCACGGGCGGAGACCTCGCCGTGAGCGGCGGCGGACTTCCGTCGATCCGCATCGGCCAGGCGGCAGGCTCGACCGGCACGTTCACCGTCACCGGCGGCAATGCCACGATCACCGGCGCCTTGAACGGCGGGTTTGCCGTCGGCGACCTAATGGTCGGCGACGTGGGAACCGGCACGATGAACATGAGCGGAGGAACCATTACCCCTAGCGATGAAATCATCATCGGCGCCTCGGGCAACGGCACCGTCAACCTCAGCGGCGGCATTCTGAGCAATTCGACCACCACGGGGCGAAGCACGCTGGTCGGTTTCAATCCGGGCAGTTCGGGCGCCCTGAACGTCAGCGGAACCGGCGTCTTACACCCCAGATTTGATTTGCTCGTTGGGTTCATTGCCGGCAGCACGGCGAGCGTGAGCCTGTCCGACACGGGCTCGATCACCTCGAATTTCATGTTCACGAATTTCGACACCGTCCCCGGACCTGGCAGCACCGTGACGCTCACGCAGACCGGCGGCACGTACACCGCTAACATCGCCTACGTGATGGGACGCGGCCCGGGAACCACGACGCTTACGCACAGCGGCGGCCTGATCAACGTGCCGGTCGGCAATGGCGACATGGTCGTCAGCGACGGCGGCGGAAACACGTCCACTTACAATATCAGCGGAACGGCTACCGTGACGCTCGCGCACGATATGATCGTGGGAACCGCCGAAGGGGCCAACGGCACGATCAACCAGACCGGCGGATCGATCACGGCCGCCAACGATTTGCGCGTCGGCGCCGATGGCGTCGGCACGTGGAATCTCGGCGGCGGCACGGTCAACGCCAAGAATGTCTTCCTTGGCGACTTCGATTCGAGCAACGGCGCCATGACAGTTTCCGGCGGCACGCTGAACCTGTCGGGCAACCTCAGCGTCGGCGGCGCGCTGGCGAGCAATGCCCCGCCCGCGCCGGTCGGCACCCAAGGCCAGGCCCTCGACGCCAATGGCGTCTTCACCGTCAGCGGCGCCGCGGGCGACATCAACGTTCTCGGCAACCTGCTTGCCAATCCCGGCGACAACGCACGGTTTGGCGGCGGCGGCGAGCACAATGACGGGTCGCTCGTCTTCGACGTGCTGAGCAACTCAGGCGTCAGCCGCATCGACGTGACCGGCCTGGCGGACCTGACCGGCGCGACCGTCGATCTGAATATCCTGGGCGGCACGTTCGCGCCAGGTTCTTCATTCGATCTGATCACCGCCGCCAGCATCAGCGGCGACTATGTCCAAGCGTCCGGAGACGTCGGACACGTCAACCTGTCGATTGTTCCCGGCGGCAACGGCCAGATCCTGCGGGCGACGCTCGTGCCCGAGCCCGCCGCCGCGATGCTTTTGCTCTCGGCAATCAGCCTTGTCGGTTGCCGGGCGGCACGAAAGGATGCCTTCGTCAGCGTAACCAAGGCGAGTTGATGGATTCCAGTGGTAAGAAGAGCTACCGCCGATTACCGACGGTCCTGGGCGCCCGCCCAGCGGCCGCGGCAATCGTCGTAGCACTGTTCGCCTTGCGAGCCGCCGCGGCGCCGAGCACCTTCGGCACATTCGTGGCGGAGCTCGCCGATCGCGATCACCTGGCCGAACATCCGGCCGGCCAGTACACACTCCAGCAGGCCAGCAGCTACGACCGCGGCGCCACGCCGCTGGGGGCGCCGTCTTCCTACGCCAACGCTGACTCGGCGAACTTTCTCCGCACGACGTTCGTTCACGGCCAGCGCGAATACGTGATGCTCGAGGATACCGGCCCGGGCGTGCTGAGCCGCTGGTGGATGACCGGCAACTCCGCCACCAACGGCGACATCCGCGTGTACGTCGATGGCGCCGCGACGCCCGTGCTCCACGGGCAGATGCAGGACCTGATCAGCGGCAGCGACGCGATGTTCGGCAGTTCGCTGTCCTTCCAAAGCCGACCGGGCGTCGATAGCGGGCACAACCTCTACGCGCCGATTCCGTACTCCAAGAGCGTCATGGTTGTCTACCAGGGAATCGTGAACGATACGCCCGGGTGGAATCCGCCGGTGTACTACAACATCGACTATAGAAAATACGCCGCCGGCGCGAACATCCAGAGCTTTTCCGCCGCGGACCCGGCGACGTACAGCGCCGCCGTGACCAGCGCGAACCAGGCGCTCGCCGCTCCGTCGGTTCAAGGCAGCGTCACCAGCACTCACTCGATCAGCGGGCGGAGCCTGGCGGCCGGCCAATCGCTCGAGCAGGATCTGTCCGGCGGCGGAGCGATTCGCCAGCTCAAGCTGAAAGTGACCGGCGCCGATCAGGCCGCCGCGCTGCAGAATACCTATATCGAGCTGCGGTTCGACGGCGAGCGGACCGTCCGCGTGCCGGTCGGACAGTTCTTCGGCAACGGCGCCAGCGGGTCGCAGCCGTTCAACGCGTTCACGGACTTCTACCGCGGCGTCGGCGCTGACGGCGAGATGACCGCTTACTGGACGATGCCCTATCAAAACGCCGCCGAGGTGAAGCTCGTCAACCGCGGAGCGGCGAACGTGACGGTCGATCTGCAGGTGGACTCGGGCGATTGGCAGTGGGACGCGAACTCGATGCACTTCCACGCCGACTATCGCAGCGAACAGCGCATCGCCACTCGCGGCGGCAACGGCACCACCGATTGGACCACGCTCAATGTCCGCGGCCGCGGCGTGTACGTCGGCGATACCCTGTCGGTGAAGAATCGCACCAGCGCCTGGTGGGGCGAAGGCGACGAGAAGGTGTACGTCGATTACCTGAACGCCACCGGCGTGGGAAACAACGCCCAGCCGACGCACATCGGCACCGGCTCGGAAGACTATTACGGCTACGCGTGGAGCCATCCGGATACGTTCAGCCGGCCGTTCATCGCCCAGCCGACGGGACAAGGCAATTTGGGCCCCGGCGTCACGGTCGATACGCGGGACCGGGCGTTAGACTCCGTGCCCTTCAACAGCGCGCTGAAGTTCAACATGGAGCTCTGGGATTGGGCGAACACCCAGGTGGACTACGGCGGCGCCACGTTCTGGTACGGGACGCCCGGCGCCGAATCGCTGCACGTCGCGGCCGACCTGGGCGCCGACTATCGCGCGGGGCTGAACCTGTCCGCCACGGCCATCCCCGATCGCGCGGGCGACGGCACCTGGACGTACTTCAGCTCCAGCCTGGCGAATCCCTTGACCCCGGGCGCCCAGACGGCGCCGCTCGTCTATGGCGGCGTCGGCAATGCGGGGAACTCGGGTTACGGCGGCGGGCAGAACGGCCACAACCTGGCCGCGATCTCCGACCAGTACCTCTTCGACGACGGCGACGTGAACCAGGGTATTCAGGGCCATCCCGGCTATCACGAGCTCGCCCTGCACCCGGCAGGCAACGTCGCGGGCGGCAGCTTTAATGGTCAGGCGGCCCAGCCGTATGTCGATGCGCGATGGACCGCCGGCGCCTCATCGACCGGCCTGGCGAACATCGTGGGCTCGATCCGCAACTTCATCACTGCCGGCGACAGCGTGGACTTCCACATCTTCGTCGATGGCGTCGAAAAGTTTTCCGTCAGTGGCGCCGGCGGAACGCTCCCCGAGTCGCCCTTCGACTTCGACGTGCAGCTGCACCTGGGCAGCGTGGTCGATTTTGTCCTCGGCAACGGCTCCGCGAATGATTTGTTCGGCGATGAAAGCCTGCTGCGGGCGATGATCTTCACGGCCTACGACGAATTCCTGCCCGTCGAGGGCGACCTCAATGGCGACGGCCAGATCACCGCCGCCGACTGGGTGCTGGAGCGCTCGTCTTTCCACGGCAACCTCACGGCGGCCTCGCGGCAGGAGGCGTACCGCCACGGCGACCTCAACGGCGACCTGCGGAACGACGAGCTGGACTTCGCGCTGTTCAAGAAAGCGTACGAAGCAGCGCACGGCGCCGGGTCATTCGCGGCAATGGCGAGCGTCCCCGAGCCGGCCTCGCTCGCGATGCTGGCGGCATGCTTCGTACCCGTGGCGATCTGCAGCCGCGTAGTATGGGTTCGCCGCGCAGCGGGAACCCATCAACAAACGGGCCGCTGTTCTTGGTCCATGATGGGTTTTCGCTGCGCGAGAAACCCATCCTACACGGGGACCACCGAATTCATTCCAAATAGTTAACAGGCGGAGTCCTAATCATGTCTTCATCAGACCGACAACGTCCCAACCGCGGCTTCCGCTACGTCGGGCCACGTAGGCGAGTTTCTCCGAAACTCGCAACCGCGTCTCGGAGAGACGCGGCTACAAGACGCGGTTTTACGTTGGTGGAACTCTTGGTCGTGATCGCCATCATCGGCGTGCTTGTGGCGTTGCTGCTCCCAGCGGTGCAAGCGGCGCGCGAAGCGGCCCGCCGGGCTCAATGCGCGAACAACTGCAAGCAAATTGGCTTAGCGCTGTTGAATCTAGAGAGCACGTTCAAATACATGCCGCAGGCAGCGGGTTATTTTCCGGGAAATGATAAAGCACAGGCTTCAGGTTCGATCATCAGCCCACCGCCGGCGAACCAGATCAGCACGAA
>JAICUM010000649.1 GCA_025935855.1 Pirellulales bacterium
CACGGTGAGCGGCCGAGCGAGAAGATCACAGGACGCGTTCTGGCCAAAGGGTTGGCCGACGATGAGATGGACGAGCGGGTCTATCTCGTGGTCGATGGGGTCGATGGCCGCGTCCATCACATGCAATTTCCCGATGCGTCCCATCTGAAGGACATCGGCCGCGACATGATCGTGGAGGTGGGGCCGGCCACCTCCGGTCCACGGGCCGCTGATCGCAACATTGCCCTCAATACCAGCGAGAAGGACCAAATCTACCGGCCCAGCCGGCACCTGGAGCGCATTCGCCGACAGTTCGAGCGAGAGGGGAAGGATCCCGAATCTTTCGTCCGCTCGCACGTCCGAAGGCTGGAAGCTCTGCGTAGGGCGGGACATGTCGAACGTCTTGACGACGATCACTGGAAGGTACCGGTCAATATCATCGAACGCGGCCAGACTTACGATCGCTCCCAAGGCGGTGACGGTCCGATGATCAAAACGCTTTCGACACAGAACCTCGAACGACAGATTGCCGTTGATGGGGCCAGTTGGCTTGATCGGGAACTTACTGCTCGCCGGCCCCTCGTCATCGCTGACAGCGGCTTTGGCCACGAAGTCAAGGACGCGCTTCTTCGGCGTACCAACCGCCTTGTCCAAATGGGCTACGCTACAGTGAGAGACGGCATAGCCCATATCCCTGCCCACACCGTCACGAACCTCGAGCGGCGAGAGGTGGAACATGTCGGTCGTCAGCTGGCGGCAGAACGAGGGCTTACCTTTACCGCGAGCAAAGCGGGCGAATATGTCAGCGGCCGTCTTACCGGGGTTGCCAACCTCGCTAGCGGTCGGTTTGCCATGATGGAAGATGGACTTGGCTTTCGCCTGGTGCCTTGGCAGCCTGTTCTTGAGAATCGCATTGGACAGTTTATTAGCGGCATCCAACGTGAGGGGCGCGGCATTGAATGGGACTTCGGAAGAAAGCGCGGACTCGGATTGTAGCAGCGCGCCTCCGAAGAAAACGCTCCTATTTCGGGCACCCAAGAGAGTGCTGAGAACTGCGTGGTTTGGAGGAACGTTCGATTTTATTGCGGCCACCTGAATGTGAATTGTCCGCTTTCTACGCCATGAACCTACAGCGTACCATGGATATCGAACCCGCCTTGAACCGCGCCGAAGACTCCCCACCATGCCCGGATGTCTTCGACCAAACTGCTTTGGGGCCAAATTTGCACTGCTCTCGGCATCGTGCTCGTTACGACGTGGACGGCGACACAATGGGTTGCCTGGAAGTTGGGGTTTCAGCCGCAGTTGGGCCCACCTTGGTTTGAGCTGGTTGGTCGGATGCCCATCTATTATCCACCGGCCTTTTTCTGGTGGTGGCTGGTGTATGACGCCTACGCGCCAAAGATATTCATGCAGGGGGCCTGCATCGCAGCTTCCGGCGGCGTCTTATCCATGGTTGCCGCGTTCGCGATGTCAATCTGGCGGGCCCGCGAGGCGAGGACGGCCGCGACCTATGGGTCAGCGCGCTGGGCAACCGCGTCAGAAATTCGCGCCGCGCAGCTCACGGGGCCGGACGGCGTTGTGCTCGGCCGGCTCGGCCGCCATTACTTACGCCACGATGGACCGGAGCACGTCCTGTGTTTCGCGCCGACGCGTTCAGGAAAGGGCGTTGGCCTGGTCATTCCGACCCTTCTGACCTGGCCAGGCAGTTGCGTTGTACACGACATAAAGGGTGAAAACTGGAATCTGACCTCTGGTTTCCGCGCAAGGCATGGTCGGGTGCTGCTGTTCGATCCGACCAATCGGAGGTCTGCAGCCTATAACCCGCTTCTGGAGGTCCGGCGCGGGGAATGGGAGGTGCGCGATGTTCAGAACATTGCGGACGTGCTTGTTGACCCCGAAGGAGCCCTCGAAAAGCGCAATCACTGGGAGAAGACGAGCCACTCGCTGCTGGTGGGCGCCATCCTGCATGTGCTCTACGCAGAGGAGAACAAAACTCTCGCGGGGGTAGCCAATTTCCTGTCGGATCCCAGGCGAGGGATCGAGGCCACTTTAGACGCCATGATGACGACGACGCACCTTGGTGATTCCGGTCCACATCCGGTAATTGCCTCCGCTGCACGAGAACTTAAAAACAAAAGCGAAAACGAGCGCTCCGGCGTGCTTTCGACGGCGATGTCGTTCCTAGGCCTGTATCGAGATCCTGTCATCGCGCAGGTCACGCGGCATAGCGACTGGCGCATCCGTGATCTCGTGGAAGGGAAACGGCCGGCGTCGTTGTATCTCGTGGTACCGCCGTCGGACATCAGCCGCACCAAGCCGCTGATACGTCTGATCCTCAACCAAATCGGCCGGCGTTTGACGGAGGATCTTGAAGCTCAAAGCCGCCGGCACCGTCTGTTGCTGATGCTGGACGAGTTTCCGGCTCTTGGAAGGCTGGACTTCTTTGAATCGGCGTTGGCTTTCATGGCAGGTTATGGGCTGAAAAGCTTCCTGATTGCGCAATCGCTCAATCAGATCGAGAAGGCTTACGGCCCGAACAACTCGATCCTCGACAACTGCCACGTCCGCGTTTGCTTCGCGAGCAATGACGAGCGCACGGCGA